>CALDMI010000375.1 GCA_937914815.1 uncultured Clostridia bacterium | reverse complement strand
GCCTCTATCCCGAGGTGCTCGACGATGCCGACAGCGAGGACGCCACAGCACTCACGGTAGCCGTTGCGGAGGGAAAGCGCGGAGTTCTCCCGTCGTTCTATACCGGAAAGCGCGAGGACGAGAGTCGCCTTCGCGGTATTGCGACGCACATGCTGCTGCAGTTCTGTGACCTTGAAAGGCTCGCAAAAGGGTCTGCCGCAGAGGAGCTCGCGCACCTTTGTGAGAGCGGATTTCTGACAAAAGAGGACGCGGGGCTCGTCCGCGTCGACGAAATAGAGAAATTCCGCCGCTCGACGCTCTTTTCCGACATGCGGAGGGCAAGTCACCTCTACCGCGAGCTCCGGTTCAATGTCCGGCTTCCCGCAAAGGACTTCACCGACGACGAGGCGCGCCGCGCCGCACTCGCAGGCGAATGTATTCTCGTTCAGGGCGTTATCGACTGCATAATTGAGACCGAGGACGGCACTCTTACCCTCGTCGACTACAAGACCGACAGAATGAGCCGCGAGGAGGAGGCGAACCCCGCCCTCGCCGACAAGGCGCTCCGCGAAAAGCACGAAAAACAGCTCTCATATTACGCCGAGGCTGTAAAAATGATGTTCGGCAGAGCCCCACGGCGCACCGAGATATACTCACTGCAGCTCGGGCGGAGCGTTTACCTCTGAATTTTTCTGATTTTCTTTGATATTTTACATTCTTCCGGTTGATTTTCCCGAGTCTTAATGATATAATCGTTAGTTGCGTAATAAAATATATATTTGCATAATTTACGGAGGTCTCCAATGAAGTGGACATCGCTCAATGACCTGAGAGAAAAATACCTCTCCTTTTTCGAAAGCAAGGGTCATCTTCGCTTAAAAAGCTTTTCGCTTATCCCGCATAACGACAAATCGCTCCTGCTGATAAATTCCGGCATGGCGCCCATGAAGAAGTTCTTCACCGGCGAGGAGGTACCGCCGAGGAGGAGAGTCACCACCTGCCAGAAGTGCATAAGAACTCCCGACCTTGAGCGCGTCGGTCACACGGCGCGGCACGGCACCTTCTTCGAGATGCTCGGCAATTTCTCGTTCGGCGACTACTTCAAGCGCGAGGCTATTCCGTGGGCGTGGGAGTTTCTCACCGGGGTTCTTGAGATTCCGGAAAATCTCCTCTGGCCCTCTATATACGAGAAAGACGACGAGGCGTTTTCCATATGGCATGACACCGTCGGCGTACCGGCGGAGCGCATTGTCCGCCTCGGAAAAGAGGACAACTTCTGGGAGCACGGCTCCGGTCCCTGCGGTCCCTGCTCCGAGATATATTTTGACCGCGGCGAGAAGTACGGCTGCGGAAAGCCTGACTGTAAGCCCGGGTGCGACTGCGACAGATATATGGAGATATGGAACAATGTCTTCTCGCAGTTCAATAACGACGGCAAGGGCAATTATACCGAGCTGAAGCAGAAAAATATAGACACGGGTATGGGTCTTGAGCGTCTCGCCTGCGTTATGCAGGGCGTCGACAACATGTTTGAGGTCGACACGAACCGCCGTATCCTCGACGAGGTCTGCCGCATATCCGGCGAGAAGTACGGCATTGACAAGACGAAGGACATCTCCGTGCGCGTCTGCACCGACCATATAAAGAGCGCGATGTTCATGATAGCCGACGGGGTGACCCCGTCGAACGAGGGGCGCGGCTACGTCCTGCGCCGTATTATCCGCCGCGCCTGCCGCCACGGAAAACTCCTCGGAATAGATCACCCGTTCCTCGCGGAGCTCTGCCTTGTGGCAATGGAGATGAACGAGGGCGCATATCCCGAGCTCTCCGAGAAGCGGGACTACATTCTGAAAGTTCTCTCTCTCGAGGAGGAGAGATTTGACCAGACGATAGACCAGGGTCTGCACCTCCTCTCCGAGCTTATCGGAAAGGCAAAGAGCGCCGGCAAGGACACCCTCGCGGGCGAGGATTCCTTCAAGCTCTACGACACCTTCGGCTTCCCGCCCGATCTTACAAAGGAAATCTGCGAGGAGAGCGGGCTCAAGGTCGATGACGAAAAGTTTGCCGAGCTCATGAACGCGCAGAAGGCGCGCGCCCGCGCCGCGAGAGGCAGTATCTCCGGCTGGGACGAGTCCTCAAAGGAGCTTATAGGAAATATAGCAAAAACCGAGTTCCTCGGCTATGACGCCACAGAGTGCACCGCAAAGGTCGTCGCGATAATAGTCGACGGCGAGGCGCGCGAGGGTGTCAGTGAGGGCGAGTGCTCGCTTATCCTTGACCGCACGGTATTCTACGGCGAGGGCGGCGGACAGGTCGGCGACACCGGCACGATGACCGGCGGCGCAGAGCTCACCGTTCTTGATACAAAGAAAACAAACGGCGTATATATCCACATCGTCCGCGTCGAGGACGGCGAGGTGAGATGCGGCGATGTCCTGAACCTCTCTGTCAATGCAGAGCGCCGCGCGGCTATCTGCCGTTCACACTCCGCATGCCACCTTCTTCAGGCGGCGCTTCGTGAGGTTCTCGGAACCCATGTTGCACAGGCTGGCTCCTATGTCGACGAGAACGAGGTAAGATTTGACTTCACGCACTTCGCCGCGCTCACCGCCGAGGAGATCTACCGCGTCGAGAGCATTGTGAACAGTCACATTCTCGCGGCAGAGCCCTGCGAGACTGTCGTCACCGATGTTGCCACCGCGCGCGAGAGCGGCGCAATGGCGCTCTTTGACGAGAAGTACGGCGACAAGGTCAGAATGGTGAAGATAGGCACCTCCTCCACAGAGCTCTGCGGAGGTACGCATGTTAAAAATACCGGTATGATAGGGCTCTTCTGCCTTGTCTCCGACACCTCGGTTGCCGCGGGCGTGCGCCGCATTGTCGGCACTACCGGTCTCGGCGTCCTCTACCTGCTCAATCAGCGCGACGGACTCATAGCCGAGACGGCAAAGGAAATGAAGACCCCGAATGTACAGTCGATAGCCAAGCGTGCGGCGGCTATGCAGTCGGAGATAAAGGAGCTCCACCGCGAGAACGAGGCTCTGAACGCGAAGATTGCCGCAATGAAGACCGAGAGCCTTGTAAACGACGCAAAGCGCGTCGGCAAATTCCTCCTCTTCACCGGAAAGCTCGACTCCACCACCGCCGAGGCGCGCAACCTCTGCGATACGCTGAAAGCGAAATACCCGGACTCGGTAGCCGTGTTCGCCACCGTGAGCGGCGATACTCTGAATTTTGTCGCCTCCGCCGGTGCGGAAGCGGTAAAGTCCGGGGCACACGCGGGCAATATCCTCCGCGAAATCTCGGCTATCTGCAACGGTCGCGGCGGCGGCAGACCCGACAGCGCAATGAGCGGCTGTAAGGACGTTACAAAGCTCGACGAGGCGCTCGCAAAGGTCGCGGAAATTCTCGGAAAGTAATTCCACCCGACACACCCGGCATAAAGCATTCTGCACTTTATGTCCCCGCAAAATACAAAAATCAAAATTCCGCAAAAAGCGGGACAGGTCCGGATATAAAAGCCCGACCTCCGCAAAAAATTCGGGAGAGGCATTTTGCCTCTCCCTTTTCATTTCCTGTTATAATGTTTTGAAGTTACTTCCGAATTAACATAATACGCGACCGCAATCTTTTCATCTTTTTGAAAGTGAACTTTACCTTCCTCTAAGGAGACATAGGTTGTTCCTCCATCTTCGCAAAAAGAAGTTTCTTCTCTTTCTAAGGACTTAAAATTATCATCCGATGGCGAAATTGCGGCAACATTAATGACCGTAAACAGAACAAAATGCAAGCAATACAACAAATATTTTTGGTATCAGTCTCTTTTTCTCTTCCATGATTATAACCTCCTGTTTATTTTTATTCGCTGAAGAGAGTTTTTGACAAAATCACCTTGTCACCGACTAACTTATAACTTATTCCAACGCTTGTTATACACTCGATATGCGGGTCTTTATCTCTTTCGTTGGTTCCGTAAATTGTAAGATACACTCCCCCTATCTTCTCACAAAATAGCTCCGCCGGGATAGTGAGAGTTTCCGAATAGTTGAATTTTACATAGGTCATACAAGTCTCATCGTCGCTCTCGGTATAGCACCTGTATTTTTCGGAAACGAAATTCTCATCAACACGCTTTACAAATATTCTTTTTCCGGTATCATCAGAAAAATACAGCTCAAATGACGGGTAGCTGTATGCATTTTTCCTCTGCCATTCTACCCCATTAATATACCTTCCGCCGTAATAAAATTCGAGCGTCACATCGTCTATCGGAAACTCGGTTCTCTCGCTCCTGTATGCGCAGAAGCGCGGGGGCGGGTCAGGATCCCCGTACGGAACCGCGAAGCCGACCTCCAGTGTCTCCTTGTTTTCTCCGCTGTCTCCCCCGCACCCCGTAAGCAGGATGCAAAGAATGAGCAAAGGGATAATTATTATTCTTATAGCCATGTTTTTCCGGGAAACCGTC
>CALDMI010000374.1 GCA_937914815.1 uncultured Clostridia bacterium | reverse complement strand
AGAGCAAGAAAGAGCGCGATGTAGACAAAGTCCATTACTTTCCCGACCTTCTTTGCACGCTCCTCTTCTGCCTCCTCTGCTGCCCTGTCCTCCTCGCTCTCGCGCAGCTCTTCCGGCACCTCGTCCGGAATATCGGAGTCGCCCTGTTTTTCGTCCTCGCGGAAATCGTAGGTTCCCGCCTTTATTTTCTTCGCACGCTCTGCCGCGGACGACAGTATACCGGAGAGAGCCTCAAGAACGACGCCGTCATCGATTGCCGAACTCTCGATAAGCGTGCCTATCTCGTCGGTCGCTTTCTTTATCTCGTCATAATCATGCGATGTGTCGGCAGTATCTATAAGCTGTTCGCAGGATGAGCATATCTTACGCGGGACGCCGTAGCCCGAGAGGGCGAGAACGGCGGGGTCGTCGTTATCTATCTGACGGTGGCAGAGGGCGCAGATTTCCGGCTTTTTCTTTTTTCTTTTATCGTTTTCCGTCTTTTCGCCGTTGTCCTCCGGCACATTAACCGCGCCCTGCTCCGCAGTTTCCGCATCCGCTATCTCCACGGTGTCGATATTATTTCCGGCGGTTGCTTTTTCGTTTTCGTTTATATCGGTCATTTTTCCTTTTTCTCCTCTTCTCCTCCGTCGGTCGGTGCGGCATCGTTCTCTTCCTTTTCCTTTTCGTCGTCGGTCACCGGCGGCTTCTCGCCCCTTATGAGCGCGCGGAACTCCGCTATGTACTCTGCGCGCAGGGCTGCCTGCTCCGCCCGCTCGTCCTCTGTCAGCGCTCTCTCTTTTGAGAGTCTGCCGAGCTCGTTTATCCTGTCAACTTTTTTCTTGTTCATCTGTTTTTCTTTCTATCTTCTCCGCCCGGAGGCGTCGGTTATATTTATTATTCTCCTCGCGACGGAGGCGCGGGCGTAATCGTCCGGGAGCACCCACGACCAGTTTTTATCCGAGAGGACGGCGGGGGCATTTATCCGCCCCTCGTCGCCGAGTCTCAGGTAATCCTGCATGGGGATTATGACGGTATCCGCCTCCGACTCCATAACATATGCGACCGCCCTGTCGCAGACATGCGGGTACCCGCGCGGGAAACGGCGGGAGAGCGAGCGCCGCCGCTCAAGCGGTATTTTCAGCCAGAAGCCCATAAACGGCGGGTTATCGTGCGTCCCGGTATAGGCTACGCAGTTTTTCGGGTAATTTTTCGGGTCATGGGGATTGTCCTCTCCGGAGAACGAAAACTCAAGAACCCTCATTCCGGGGAAGCCGGTAGCCGCGAGGAGCTCCTCCACCCCGCCGCGGAGCATGCCGAGGTCCTCTGCTATTATATCCATTTTCCCGAGCTTTTCCCGGAGGGTGGCGAAAAATTCATATCCCGGTCCCGGGAGTATCTCGCCGCGCGCCGCCGTCTCGTCGCCCGCGGGTATCGAATAGTAATTTGAAAATCCGACAAAGTGATCTATTCTCACCTTATCATAGAGCGCAAGGCTCCGTTTCATGCGGCGGCACCACCATGAATAACCGTCGCGCTTCATATATTCCCAGTCATAGAGCGGGTTCCCCCACACCTGACCGTCTGCCGCGAAGTCATCCGGCGGGACGCCGGCAATGAATTTCGGGCGAAGGTCCGCGTCAAGGACAAACTGCTCCGGGTTTGACCAGACATCCACCGAGTCGGCAGAGACATAAATAGGTATATCGCCTATTATCTTTATCCCGCGGGAGCGGGCGTATGCGTGGAGGGCGTCCCATTCGACCGAGAACTCGTACTGGAGGAAGCGGTAATAATCCATCTCCCGGGAGTACTCACGGCAGAGGGCGTCATAATTTTCCCGTTTCAGTGTCTCCCCGTCAAAATCAAGAAACGTGCCGCCGCCCTGCCTGTCCTTCAGCACCATGAAAAGCGCATACGGCGTCAGCCACTCTTCCTCCCTCCGGAGAAAATCATAATAGTCCCCGGGGATATTTTCAAGAAAGCCGAGATATGCGCGGCGGAGAAAAATATTGCGCTCACGGTACAGCCGCCCGTAGTCGATATTCCCGTCCGCGGGGGTAAGGGAAAGCAGCGCCTCCTTTGGCACATAGCCCTTTCCGCAAACGGTCTCGGGGTCTATAAAATACGGGTTACCCGCAAAGGCGGAGGGAGACTGATACGGCGAGTCGCCATATGACGTCTGCCCGAGGGGGAGAATCTGCCAATAGCTCTGCCCGCACATCGAAAGAAAGACGACAAATTCATATGCGCTCCTGCCGAAGCCGCCTATCCCGTAGTCTGACGGGAGCGAAAACACCGGCAGAAGTATTCCTGTACTTCTCACAACAGCGCACCTCACAATGTATTATGCGTTTTACATAATTTGCGTGGATAACAATACCACATTTTTATTATATATGATATCATTCCAAAAATCAAGAGCCTCCGGATTTTTTGTCATACTGACGAAAATCCGAAGACTCTTTTGTAAATTATGCCGAAGTTACTTCTTTGTGCGCCTGCGCCGCGTCGTCTCCGGCTCTTTTCTGTATCTCTTGCGGTATTCGACGGGAGAGAGTCCCTTATACTTTCTGAATATGCGCGAGAAATAGTTTGAGTCCGGGAAGCCGCACGCCTTTCCTATCTCCGAGACCTGTACGCGGGAGGAGATAAGGAGCTGTCCCGAGCGCTCTGTCCTGTAAAAGTTCAGATAATCTATCGGGGTACGCCCCGTGACGGTCGAGAAGAAGCGGCAGAAATAGCCCGGGGTCATCTCCGCCTCATTCGCAAGCTTTGTAAGCGTTATCTGCTCCGGGTAATGCTCGCGTATGTATGCGAGCGGGCGGCGCAGCTGCTCAACCTGCTTATGCCTTGTCGAGCCCTTCTTATAAGAGACGCGCGAGAGCTCACCGACAGCCTCACAGAGAAGCCCCGTGACAATAGCGTCATATCCCGGCTTCTTCTCATGCGCCTCGGCAAACGCGTTTACAATATCGGTATAGGCGCGGGTCCCCTG
>CALDMI010000373.1 GCA_937914815.1 uncultured Clostridia bacterium | reverse complement strand
AGTGAGAGCCTCATCAGTATACCAGCCTGCAAACTTCTTTCCGTTCGTGTACGCGGGGGCATACTTCGAGATGTTCAGTTTGTCGCCGACGCCGTAAGGATAGCTGCCGGTCTCCATACCGTTACCGAAAACTATCGTAAGGGTAATGCCGAGATCCCACTTTGCGTGGAGGGTCACATTTTCGGTGGGGGTAAGGGTGGTCAGCGCCGTCCCCTCGGTTACGTACCAGTATCTGAACACGTAGCCGTCGGCTGTCGGTACGGTGAGCGTTAACGGCACGTTCTTGTTATATGAGACGGTCTCGTTGTTTCCGTGCCCGCCGTAATCGAATGTGACGTCCACCATGGGTTTCACTATCGTATATGTTTTCGCGGACTTATCAACGGTGAGCTCGTAGTATACCGTTTTGTCGCCCTCGGTCATATATACGTCGAAGGTGTAGGAGGAGCCGTCTGTCGCCTTTGTATACCTTCCGGTGTTGCCGCCGACATTTACCGCGTTTATACCGTTGAGCGTCAGGTTGCCGGATTCTCCGTTATAGCTGCCCTCATAGCCGTCAAGGGCTACGAGAGTTGTGCCGTTGTGACCGAAGCGCGCGAGCTCGTTGCCGTCCTTGTCGAATACAAAGAGCGTCTTGGAGGTGTAGCAGTCCTTGCCGGCGACGGCATTTCCGCCTGTCAGCGCGTCGGAGAAGGTTACGTTGAAGTAAACCTTATCGTCCTTTATGAATATGCGGAACACCTCATCTTCACCGGCTATGTTCTTGTAGCTGTACTCTATGGCTCTCGTGTTTCCCGCGTTCCAGTAAGAGGAGGATACAGAGGATGTGGTTACAGAGGAGGAGGTGGTAGCTGTCACGAGCAGCATGACCTCACCGAATACGGCGGTGCTGCCGGATTTGTAGGTTATCAGTATAAATCCGGTCTCCCGGTCGATATAGCCGCGGTATATGGTGGTTCCCGTGACCATTTCAAGATATCCGGTCTCGGAGTTGTAGCCCTTGATCTCTACTCCGCCTCTGAAAGGATAGGAGGAGCAGGACGCCGTGCCGTCGGGACCTATCGAGAGAAGAAGATTTCTCACGTACAGCTTTGATGCGTTTCCGTTCGCGTCGTTTCCGTATATCTCGACGGGAACGTAGCTGTTGTTGTATATCGGCGCCTCGCTCCACTTCGCGTATATGGTTACGGATGCGGTGAGCGTGCCGTTCGTCCACTCGGATCCATCGTCGAATGTGGGAGTAGTGAACCAGCCGTCAAACTTGTGCTTTGCATACGCGGGGTCGGGGATATTCGTCTTATCGCCTGTGCCGTATTCGAGCGTTTCGTCTGCCGTCTTGCCGTCGTTATAGATAATGGTCACTGTGACCTTTACCTCCCACTTCGCCACGAGCGTGACGTTTTCCGTCGGGGTGTAGGACGCGGGGAGAATGGTCTTCTCGCTGTCGGTCGAGAGATACCAGCCGCGGAATATCATTCCGGAGTCGGTAAGACCTGAGGGAAGGGTTATGCCGATATTCTTATTGAGAGTAAGGGCGGTTTCGTCAAGTGTGCCGTACGCGGTCTCGAATATTACCGTGACGGTCGGGGTAACGATATTGAAGCTCTCGCCGTCAAGGGTGAGTATGCAGTACTCGACGTTCTTGCCGTCCTTTTTGAAGTAGACGTCAAAGCTACGGTCCTCGCGGAGGGTATACGAGCCGCTCTTATCGCCGTAGACTATCTTTCCGGTGCCGCTGAGGACAAGGCTTTCTGAGCCGTTCGTATAGGTTCCGAAATACTCGTCAAGAGCAGTGGTTTCGGCTCCGTCAAGGTTCGAACTCTTTGAGGCGAGCGCAAGCACACGCGTGCCGTCAGACTCTGTAACTATAACGGTATCCGACGCCTTTACGCCGTCAATATCAAGCGCCGCTCCGGTTGCGTCGGTTACCGCGATTCCGGAGTAGATGCGGTTATTGTAGATAAGAACTATCGTGTTTTCACCGAGCTTCGTATTTATCTTTGCAAATCTCGCATAATAGCCGATTCCGCTCTCGCCGGGCGCTTTTACGGTCCTTATCGCAAAGTGCTGGGGTATTAATTCGCCTGTCGCGGTGTCGCGGCTGAGGATAAAGAAGTCGGTTGCGAGATCGGTTCCTTTAACTCTTTCCGGCGCGGCTATTATTCCGGTATTCGCATCGAAGAAGAGAATGAAGCTGTCGCCGCTCTCGTCCGTGCAGGTGAGAACCTGTGTATCAGCGTTATAGGAAACAACGCTACCGGCGCGGAAACCGGTTATCTTGCCGTTCTCGTCGATTGTGAGGGTGGCTTTGTTGTTCTGGTAGTTTCCGCCGTTCTTTGCCCAGACCTCTGCTCCGTTGAAGGTGCCGTAGTAGAGAGGAAGATCTATCCAGCGGGAAACTACGGTTGCATCCGCGTCATCCGCGGTTATAACCGTGTCAAGCTCAAGGAGCATGTCGCCCTCGTCATACTTGCCGTCGCCGTTCACATCGAGGTACCAGCCGGAGAATTTGCGCCAGCCGGCAAGGTCTATCCTGTAGTCGGGGAGATAGTTTCCGATGCTGTCACCGTCGCCGACATAGAGCGTGTCGTCGTCGCCGTCAAGCGTGCCGACGAGGTTTATCTTCACCTTTGCAACCCACTTTGCATAGAGGGTTATATCATCCGTCGGGACTATGCTGTCGCCCGCGGGAATGGTGCACTCCGCGTCAAGATACCAGCCCTTGAAGGTCATGGTAAGGCTCGTGGGGAGGGGAAGAATGTACTTTACGTTGATATCCGTAACGGCGTCGGCGATATCTGCGTACTCGCCGGCGTTGAAGGTTATTCTTGCCTTAGGTGCGCTTATCGTATAGCTGCCGCCATCACCGAACTTTACGCGGCGGTAGGAGACGCGGTTTCCGTCATCGTCGAGGAGCCAGAGGTCGAGGTCGTAATCCGCCCCGTCGGGAGCCTTTGCGTACTCGCCGTTCTTATCCCCGAGGGTGAGCTTTCCGTAGCCGGAAATGACGAGGTTCTCGTCACCCGTGTATGTGCCCTCAAGTCCGTCGAGCGGGCACTGCTTCTCTCCGTCGTAGCCAAAGGAGGCTATGAGCGTTCCGCTCTCGCTGTCCTTTATGTAGAGATAGGGAGCGTTATAGGTCGCGTCTGCGGCTATTGCGGCGCCCGCCTTGTCTGTGAAGGTCACGCCGAAGTGCACGCTCTTGCCGTCCGCGAAGAAGCTTCTGTTCATGTCACCGATAACGCAGGTTCCGGTGATAAGATTATTATTGAATACCGAGAGAGTGACGGTCGGCTTATCCGTGTCGTTATCAAGCGGTATGTAGAGGAAGAAGTCGTCGTAGGACGCGCTGTCGTTGACTCTCATTATAAGTCCGGTAGCGAAGTCTACATATCCGACATAATCGGTGTAGTTGTCGTAGTCGACGACATACTCGCCGGAGGTGCCGTAGCCCTCGTCGCCGTCATCGCCCCAGCCCTCGTCGGGGTCGGTTTCCTCGGTTTCCGCGCTCTTCAGACCGTAAACTCTTATGTTCAGAAGTCCCGTCTCCGGGTCAATCATGGTTATTACGGTGTAGCCTCTGAAGGGGTACGCCTCGCCTCTGCCCTTGCCGTTCATATCAAGGGTAAGTCTTGCGCTTTCCCATGATGTTCCGGGGTTGAAGCTGCCGGAGGTCTTTCCGGGCTCTACAAGAACATTCATGTAGGTCTTGCCGTCGTAGGGAGCGCGGAGCTTCTCAAGGGTGACCCTTACCTTGCCGTATACCGAGGTGTAAATATCCTCGCCCGCCTCGTTATAGGTCGCGGCGTGGTGATCAAGGCTCCAGACGGTGGTGTCGGTGAGGACGGGGACCGTTACGCTCTCCTCATGTCCGCACTCGCAGGTG
>CALDMI010000372.1 GCA_937914815.1 uncultured Clostridia bacterium | reverse complement strand
CGTAGCCGGTCACAAGCGTGCTCGTCGGATAGTAGCGGCGCAGATCCTCCGTATCGTCCGGCCAACCGAGGGTCGAGAACGGCCAGAGAGCTGAGGAGAACCACGTATCAAGAACGTCCTCCTCTTGCCTTACCGGCGCGCCGCACTTCGGGCAGACGGTTATATCCTCGCGGGAGACGGTCATCTCTCCGCAGGCGTCGCAGTAGAACGCCGGAATACGGTGCCCCCACCAGAGCTGACGGGATATGCACCAGTCGAGGATGTTGTTCATCCAGTTGAAGTAATTCTTTGAAAATCTCTCGGGGACGAATTTTATCGTTCCGTCCTCGACCGCCTTTATCGCCGGGGCGGCGAGCGGCTTCATCTTAACGAACCACTGGTCGGAGGTTATCGGCTCAACCGTAGTTCCGCAGCGGTAGCAGGTGCCGACATTGTGGTCATGCGGCACGGTCTTTACGAGATACCCCGCGGCGTCAAGGTCGGCGACGAGTGCCTTTCTGCACTCGTATCTGTCCATGCCCTCATATTTTCCGGCGTAGGAGTTCATCGTCGCGTCGTCGTTCATGACCTTTATCTGCTCGAGGTTATGCCTCTGTCCGACGAGGAAGTCGTTCGGGTCATGGGCGGGGGTGATCTTCACGCACCCGGTACCGAAGCCTATCTCAACATAGTCGTCGGCTATCACCGGTATCTCGCGCCCGACGAGCGGGAGTATAAGCTTCTTCCCGACAAGATGCTTTGTCGCCGGGTCATCCGGGTTGACGGCTACCGCCGTGTCACCGAACATAGTCTCCGGGCGGGTCGTCGCTATCTCCACAAACTTCCCCTCCTCGCCGACTATCGGGTACTTTATGTGCCAGAAAAATCCGGGCTGGTCCTTATACTCGACCTCCGCGTCCGAGAGTGCGGTGCGGCATCTCGGACACCAGTTTATAATTCTGTGTCCGCGGTAGATAAGCCCCTTTTCGTAGAGCGAGACAAACACCTCGCGCACCGCGCGGCAACAGCCCTCATCCATTGTGAAACGCTGTCTTGACCAGTCGCATGAGGAGCCGAGCTTTTTGAGCTGCCCGGTTATGCGCTTTTCATACGTGTCTTTCCATGCAAAGACGCGCTCAAGGAATTTCTCGCGCCCGAGGTCGTATCTCGATATTCCCTCGTCGACGCGGAGCCGCTCCTCAACCTTTATCTGCGTGGCTATTCCGGCGTGGTCGGTGCCCGGGACCCAGAGGGTCGAATATCCCTGCATTCTCTTCTGTCTGATTATTATGTCCTGCAAGGTCTCGTCAAGGGCGTGTCCCATATGGAGCTGTCCCGTGACGTTCGGGGGCGGGATAACTATCGAATAGGGCTTTTTCTTCTTGTCGGGCGAGGGCTTGAAATACCCGCGCTCACACCATGTGTCATAGAGCCTGTCCTCGAAACTTTTTGGGTCATAGTTCTTCGGGAGTTCTTTTTTCATTTTTTATCCTTCTCCTTATCGGAATATTTTTTTAATCCTTCTCTTATCTGCCGCCGGGAAAACAAAAATCCCCGGACGGAAAAACCGTCCGGGGCGAATGTCTCGCTGTACCACCCGACTTCGACAGCGCATGTGCTGTCCTCATTATCATCTTACGCGATGTAACGCCGCGGTCTAATGGGGCAAAAACCGTACACGGGGTATGCC
>CALDMI010000371.1 GCA_937914815.1 uncultured Clostridia bacterium | reverse complement strand
CTTCTGTGCCTCGGCTTTCTTCTCTATTGCCTCTGCCTCGGCAAGACCCTTTGCACGGATGCCCTCTGCCTCCTGCTCCATAGCGAAGCGGAGAGCCTCTGCCTCCGCGCGCTTTGCATCGGCGGCGGCGATAGCCTCATACTTCTTTGCGTCCGCGTCTCTCTGTCTCTTGACGAGCTCCGCCTCCGCTTCCTTTTCCGCCTGATACTTCAGCGCGTCTGCCTTCTTGCGCACATCCGCGTCAAGCTGACGCTCCTTAATCGCGATTTCCTTTTCGGCGAGCTCGGCTTCCTTTTCTCTTCTCGCTATGTCCGCCTCGGTCTTCGCGACCTCTATTGTCTTACGCTGATTTTCCTGCTGAATGGAGTATGCCGCGTCTGCCTCTGCCTTCTTCGTATCGGCCTTGACCTTCATCTCCGCCTGCTGAACCGAGAGAGCCGCGTCCTGCTCAGCTATCTTCTTCTCCGCCTCGACCTTTACGGCGTTTGCCTCCTGCTGGGCATTGGCGGTAGCTATCGCGATATCGCGCTGTGCATTTGCCTTTGCTATCTGGGCGTTCTTTCTTATCTGCTCTACATTGTCTATACCCATGTTCTCAATGGTGCCCGCGGCATCCTTGAAGTTCTGGATATTGAAGTTCACAACCTCGATACCGAGCTTCTCCATATCCGGGACAACGTTCTCGGTTATCTTCTTTGCGACGCCCTGTCTGTCCTGGACCATTTCCTTAAGACCGACGGAGCCGACTATCTCACGCATGTTACCCTCAAGAACCTGTGTTACAAGGGCGACGAGGTCAGCCTGCTTCATACCGAGGAGCGCCTCAGCCGCGCGCTTCAAGAGCTCCGGGTCGGAGGATATCTTGATGTTTGCGACGCCGTCAACGGTTACATTTATGAACTCGTTGGTCGGTACCGCCTCGGATGTCTTTACATCCACCTGCATAACGCGCAGAGAGAGCTTATCGACACGGGTAAAAAAGGGTATTCTCCACCCCGCACGACCTATCAGTATGCGCTTCTTTCCGAGACCGGAAATGATGTACGCCGTGTCCGGCGGAGCCTTCATGTAGCCGAGAGCCGTGAACATCACGAAAATCGCCACAAGGGCTATGACTGTGATAACGATTGCTGCAACCATATGTATACCTCCAAAAAAATTTATTTCCGTATTTATTTTATCATATGCTGACGGAAAAGTAAATATATTTTCGCATTATTTTGCCTCATAGCAGCGGGGCGAACAGGCGGATACAGCTCTTTATTATCTTATCGGAAAACCTCAGCCGCGCGCCCTTCGCGTCTATCTCCCGCGACTCGGCAAGGGTTGAGAGAAATCCGTCCCGCACCTTTATAACCGGGTCGGTACCGAATATCAGCACACCGTCCTCAAAATGGTGAATTAGCGAGCGGTAGTCGAAATTCACCGTGCTGACAAATGCGCACCCGTCGTCTGTCACCACCGACTTCATATGGAGAAATCCCGGGGTGTATTCAAAAATCCGCACCCCGGCGGTGATAAGGTCGTAATACGAGCTCTTCGTCATGATATTCACGATTTTTTTGTCCGGCACACCGGGAGTTATTATCCGGACATCGACGCCGCGGCGCGCCGCGCATTGCAGTGCCTCCGTAAGGTCGAAGTCGATAATCAGGTACGGCGTCGTTACGTAGAGATAGCGCGTCGACCCGTTTATCATATTTAGGAGCGCATTTTTGCCCCCGTGCTCGCTGTATACCGGAGCGGGACCTGTGCCGAACGGGAGATAATACCCGCCGTCGGACGGCACACTGTGGCGCACCTCAAGGTAGCGTGAGATGTCCTCATGCTCACGCGTGGTGAGCTCCCATGCCGCGAGAAACATTCTCGTAAATACCGCTACCGCCTCACCCTCAAGGCGTATTCCGCCGTCCTTCCAGATGCCGAAGCGACGGCGCTCCCCTATATACTCGTCCGCAAGATTTATTCCGCCGGTATAGGAAATCTTTCCGTCAACGACGAGGATTTTCCTGTGGTCGCGGTTGTTGTTCGCTATCGTAACCTTCGGCGTGACGCTCGCAAAACGGCAGCACTTTATTCCGTATCGCTGCAGCGTCCTGTCATAATGAGACGGGAGCGTGCTCATACAGCCTATGTCGTCGTACATGACGCGCACATCGACCCCGCACTTCACCTTCTCGCGGAGCACCGTGAGAATTTCGTCCCACATAACGCCCTTTTCTATTATGAAATATTCAAGGAATATGAACGACTCCGCCGCCTTTATGTCCCGGAGCATGTCGCAGTACATATCCGCGCCCATGGTGTAGTAGTCCGAGCGCGTGGCGGAGCACAGCCGCGCGAGCGGGTCGTCGTGAATAACCGAGAGGACCTGCCCGCCGTACGTCGGGTACCTGCCGGAAAAGGCGACGAGCGACACCGGGCTCTCCCCTATCATTCCCGGGCGATGCATGACGACGCGCATTATCTCCGAGTCCTTGCGCGAGAGCTTACGCCGCGAGAGCGTGAAGTAGAGGAATATGCCGATATACGGCACGCACATCACAACGACTATCCATGTGAGCCGGAACTCCGGATTTGTGTTCTGATTCACTATCCGCAGAATGGTGAAAAGTGACAGAATAAGCGCAAGAGCGATGAAGAGGAGCGAATAATTCGCAAGGTCGACAAACAGCGTGACCATCAGCGCAATCTCCAGAAGTATGGCGAGAGCGCAGAACATGTACCGCGAAAACAGCACCCTGCAGAGCTTTCTCATGTCTCCTCCTCCTTTCGGGGTTTATTTTTCCTGTATCAGTCCACCGTCTGGACTTTAAGAAGATTTGTCGTCCCGGCGAAGGACAAAGGCGTGCCCGCGGTGATAACCGCGCGGTCTCCGCTCTTTGCGACGCCTATCTTCTTTGCACAGTCGACCGCGTGTAAAAAGAGAGTGTCCGCGTCCGTCTGATAGAGCGAGAGCACCGGGATAACTCCCCATGAAAGGCTCAGCTGATGGAAGGTCTTTATCTCCGGCGTCGCGGCTATTATCGGCTGATACGGGCGGAATTTTGATACACGCCTCGCGGTCTGACCGGATTTTGTCACCGCGATTATCAGCTCCGCGCCGAGGTCGCGCGCGGTTGTCACCGCCGCGTCGCAGAGGGCGTTTGTAACATCGCGCAGGTCTGCCTCATAGGGGATATTCTCATAGGAGCCGAGCTCCGCGGCGTCTCCCTCCGCCTGCTCGACTATCTTCGACATAACCTCGACGACGAGCGCGGGGTGGTCTCCCGCGGCGGTCTCACCGGAGAGCATGACGGCGGAGGTGCCGTCAAACACCGCATTTGCGACGTCGGTTATCTCCGCCCTTGTCGGGGTCTGCGAGTGTATCATTGATTCGAGCATCTGGGTCGCGGTTATTACCATCTTGCCGGACTGATAGCATTTTCTTATAAATCTCTTCTGTATGCCCGGGAGCTTCTCAAAGGCTATCTCGACGCCCATGTCCCCGCGTGCAACCATTATTCCGTCCGAGTGGCGGAGAATACCGTCAAAGTTCTCGACGCCCTCGATGTTCTCTATCTTCGCTATTATCTTTATCGAGTGTCCGCCGTTGTAATTCAGGAAGTTGCGGAGCTCTATGACGTTCTCCGGAGAGCGGACAAAGGACGCGGCGACAAAATCCACCCCTTCCTTTATTCCGAAGAGCAGGTCCGCCTTGTCTGCCTCGCTGATATACGGCATGTCAATCGGCGTGTTCGGCACGTTT
>CALDMI010000370.1 GCA_937914815.1 uncultured Clostridia bacterium | reverse complement strand
ATCACTTTTTCTATGCTTTTTCCGTTTTTGGTCTCACATCAATTGTAACACTACACATTTTTCCGCCCGCGCGCGAAAAAATATTTGATTTTTCGGTTTAAGTGTGGTAAAATATAAAATTGTTGTGAAAATACAGAGATAAAAAGGACGCCGGCGCAGCGCCGGGGGAGGAATTTTATGATACGGAATGATTTGAGAAACATCGCCATAATAGCCCATGTCGACCACGGAAAGACCACGCTGGTTGACGAGATGCTCCGCCAGGGAGGAATTTACCGCGAAAATCAGGCAATGGAAGAGCGGGTCATGGACTCGAACGACCTCGAGCGTGAGCGCGGAATAACCATTCTCGCGAAGAACACGGCTATCCACTATAAGGGCGTGAAGATCAATGTCATCGACACCCCGGGACACGCGGATTTCGGCGGAGAAGTAGAGCGCATACTCAAAATGGTCAACGGAGTTATCCTCCTTGTCGACGCGGCGGAGGGACCCATGCCGCAGACCCGCTTTGTGCTTGAGCGCGCGCTCGCCATGAACCACAGAGTAATAGTGGTCGTCAATAAGATAGACCGCCCGGATGCGCGCCTTGACGAGATAGGTGACGAAATACTTGAACTCCTTCTTGAGCTCAACGCGACAAATGAACAGCTCGATTCCCCGATGCTCTTCTGCTCGGGAAGGGCGGGCACCGCGTCCTTTGACCCGCATACCCCGGGCACCGACTTGAAGCCGCTGCTTGATACTATCCTAGAGTACATCCCCGCGCCCGAGGGCGACGAGGAGGCGCCGCTTCAGCTCCTTGTCTCCTCGATAGACTATAACGACTTCGTCGGAAGAATAGGTATCGGAAGAATAGAGCGCGGAACCATAAAGCAGGGGCAGGGAATAGCTATATGCAACTACCACGACCCCGCAAAATCGAAGCCCGGAAAGATAGTCTCCATATACCAGTTCGACGGACTGAAAAGAGTCCCCGTAACAGAGGCGAAGGTCGGAGATATAGTCTCCTTCTCCGGCTGTGAGGATATCTCAATAGGCGACACCGTATGCTCCCCCGCAAAGGTCGAGGCGCTCGAGTTCGTCAAGGTCTCCGAGCCCACGATGGAAATGACGATATCGGTAAATGACTCTCCTTTCGCAGGTAAAGAGGGCAAGTTCGTCACCTCCCGCCACCTCCGCGCGAGACTCTATAAGGAGCTGCTGCGCGATGTCTCCCTCCGCGTCACCGACGGCGATACCACAGACTCCTTCAAGGTCGCGGGCAGAGGAGAGATGCACCTCTCGATACTTATCGAGACCATGCGCCGCGAGGGCTACGAGCTCTGCTGCTCGAATCCCCGCGTGCTTTACCGCGAGATAGACGGCGTGAAGTGTGAGCCCATAGAAGAGGTTATCGTCGATGTCCCCGAGGAGTATGTCGGCTCCGTAATGGAGAAGCTCGGCGCGAGAAAGGGAACGCTCACTGATGTACAGCTCCACGGAAAGAGACAGAAGCTCTTCTATACAATGCCGACCCGTTGTCTCTTCGGTTACAGGAGCGAGCTCCTGACCGACACCAGAGGAGAGGGAATAATATCCACCATTTTCGCGGGCTATGAGCCCTTCCGCGGAGAGATAAAGACGAGATTTACCTCCTCCCTTGTCGCCTCCGAGACGGGTATCACCACCACCTACGGTCTCTATCAGTCGCAGGACAGAGGACCCCTCTTCATAGGACCCTCGACCCCCGTCTACGCCGGAATGATAGTCGGCGAGAACCCGAAGCCCGACGATATAGAGGTCAATGTATGTAAGGAAAAGCACCTGACCGCCGTCCGCTCCTCCGGCGCGGATGAGAAGCTCACGCTCATAACTCCGATACAGCTCTCCCTTGAGGAGGCTATAGAGTTCATAGCCGATGACGAGCTTATAGAGGTCACCCCGAAGAGCATCCGCCTCCGTAAGGCGATACTCGATGTCGCGACGAGAAAGCGCATCCAGGCGCAGAAGCGCGCCGCGCTCAAGGAAAATAAATAAATCCGTTGTCCCCATAAAATACCGGGGACAAGAGACGGATAAATCACGGCTGCCGCAGTAGCTCACCCTACCGCGACAGCCGTTTTTTTGATGTGAAAATCATACACGCCCCGGCACTATTTCGGGGGATTTTCCCCGGCTTCCGCCTCGCGACAGAGGGGGAGCAGGCGCAGGGCGCAGAGTAGCGGAGGAATAAGCGACAGCGCAAATATCACCCCGCGCCACGCGGGTGGCAGATACAGCGATAGCATGACGGAGGCAAGAATAATAAGAAAGAAGAGCGCTGTCCGCAGAAGCGGTATTCCCGCCCCGGTGAGCCTCGCGGCGGCGAGCGCGGATATGAAAGCTATAAGAGCATAGGCGGCGAGCGTCGCGATCGCCGCACCCGGGTATCCGAAACGCGAGACGACAAATGGCAGAGCACAGAGAAAGACCAGCGCACATCCGACGCTTATTCCGGTCTGCACCCTCTCGCGCCGCAGAAAGACAAATACCGGAGAGGCACACCCCGCGGCAAAGCGGAGAGGGACAGTAAGCGCCGCGATACACCCCGCCGGGAGCGCCGCGGAATATTCCCCCGGCGCGATAATCCGCATCGCGGGCGGGATCAGGAGCGAGAAAGGGGGGAGCAGGGCGCATACCCCCTCAAAAATCGCGGCGCAGACCTCCGCGGCGCGCCCGTGCTCCGAATCTGCACAGCGGCGGAGTATCCACGGGGAGAGTGAGCCGAGTATCGCGGCGGTGAGCACCGAGGGCGCGAGCCCTATTCCGAATGCGAGAGAGTATGCCGCGGCATCGGTGCGCCCGAGCAGGAGATTTATAATGAGCGTTCCCCCCTCCGCAATGGCGGAGAGCGCCAGATGATGAGGCAACAGCGGGAGCACGGTTGAGAGAAGGGCGCGCCATACCCCGGGGGCGTGTATTCTTTTTCCATCTCTGAATATAATAAAAGTGATAAATGCCGCGACCGCGGCATACACCGCCGAGAGCGAGATTATTCGCGCCTCCGCCCTCGCCGCCCCCGTGAGAATGAGCGCGACGGCGACCCCCGGCACGGCGACGGAGAGCAGAAGATTTATAAGAGTCACCCGAAGATATGAGTACCTGTACCGAAGGTATGAAAGATAAAGCGAGGATACCCCCGTGCCGAGGACGGTTATAAGGAGAGCGAGCGTCACCGGGGTAGAGAGCGTAGTTACCCGGTTTATGAGCGGCGAGAGGAGAAGATACCCCCCGGTCGCAATGAGCCATATAATATAAAGAAGAGAGAGTGCGGAGGAGAGAAATTCCCGCTCCTGTTCCCTCGATGTCTGGAGCCCGCGGTAGATAGCCACCCCGGGGAGCTCGAGCGTCGCGAATACCGTGAATATCCCCATCCACCCCGCAAACGCGGAGTAGAGCCCGAACTCATATGGGAGCAGCAGCCGCGTGAATACCGCGGTCGCGACAACTCCGATTATCTTCTGTATAACGCCGCCCGCAGTATAGAATACCGCGGCTGTCGCCGGCTTGCGCAGATTGAGTGGGCGCGCGCCCCTCCCTTGTGTGACTTCCATTTGAAAATACCCCGTATATCCAGTTCACGGCGAAAAAACGCTTTTTGAATTTTTAATGCGTGAAATATGCCATATTTTCGGCATTTCAGCCCCTCGGATTTGTTATAATGAATAAATACACATATTAAAATTCAAATATGCGTGAAAAACGCTTGATTTTCCCGCCGTGGTGTGATAAAATCTTTAATGTATTTTTTATTTATCTTTTACAGGACAGGTGATTTTTATGTTTACGTCAGAATATCTTCGCGACCTCATGGCGCATATCGAGGCGAGAAATCCGGGAGAGCCGGAGTTTCATCAGGCTGTGCGCGAGGTGCTCGAATCTCTTGAGCCGGTGATAGCCCGCCACCCGGAGTATGTCCGCGCGGGCGTGCTTGAGCGGTTGACAGAACCGGACAGAATTATAAAATTCCGCGTCCCATGGGTAGACGACTCCGGGCGCGTGGTGGTAAACCGTGGCTTCCGCGTCCAGTTTTCGGACGCAATAGGACCGTATAAGGGCGGTCTCCGCTTTCACCCGTCGGTCTACGAGGGGATAATAAAATTCCTCGGCTTTGAGCAGATATTCAAAAATTCCCTGACCGGTCTCCCGATAGGGGGAGGAAAGGGCGGTGCGGACTTTGACCCAAAGGGCAAGAGTGACGGGGAAATAATGCGCTTCTGCCAGAGCTTCATGACCGAGCTTTATAAATATATAGGAAAGGACGAGGATGTCCCCGCGGGTGACATCGGCGTCGGCGCGCGGGAGATAGGCTACCTCTTCGGGCAGTATAAGCGGCTGACCGGGCTGTATGAGGGGGTCCTGACCGGAAAGGGATTGACCTACGGTGGCTCCCTCTGCCGCAAGGAGGCGACGGGCTACGGAGTCTGTTATTTTGCTGATGCCATGCTCCGCTCCGCCGGGCACTCTCTCGACGGGGCGGGTGTTGTGATTTCCGGCTCCGGCAATGTTGCGATATACGCGGCTGAAAAGGCGGGGCACCTCGGCGCGACCGTCCTCGCAATGTCAGACTCCGACGGCTATATTCATGACCCCGACGGTGTCGATGTCGCGGTTATAAAGGAAATAAAGGAGAACCGCCGCGCCCGTATCTCGGAGTATGTAAAATACCGCCCGTCGGCGACCTATCACGAGGGTTGTCGCGGTATATGGGGCATACGGTGCGATATTGCTATCCCGTGCGCGACGCAGAATGAAATAG
>CALDMI010000369.1 GCA_937914815.1 uncultured Clostridia bacterium | reverse complement strand
AACTTATGTCCGAGGAGGGACTTGTTTCCCGGTGGTTTATATCGGCGGAGGGGGTGCTCCCCTCTGATATTGCAACCGAAATTGCCGGGCATAAAGGTGTTTATGTAACACGGGAAATCAGCCTCGCGGAGCTTTACGCCGCGGCGGAAGCGGCAGGCGCGAAAATACGCCGCCATGTACGCATATGCGACTAACAGACTTATATATGTAATCTTTAATTTACATTTTGTATCAATGCAATATAAGTTTTTATCTTTTCTTTATCGGCGGCGGTTCCCGTGAAAATGCTACACGGGTCGCCGTCTTTATTGTTTTTCTCGACGCAAAAAGCGACGGGACGGTTATCAGGGTGAGCAAAAGCAGGCAGGCGTCTGACGCACGGACAAGGAAGGACGACGGGAGGAGCCCGCCGAGGGTCAGCGACAGAAAAAACAGTGGCGGATAAAGAAGAGAGAGGCGGGGGCGACGCAAGGCGCGCGAGAGATAGTCCGCCGCGCGGGAGCCGTAATAGAACCAACATATAACGGTGGCAAAAGCAAAGAGAAAAATACAGGCGGAAAGCGGCAGTCTCTCTGCCCCCGAGAACACCGAGGAGAAAGCCGTGGAGATGAGCTCCATGCCGTCTGTGCCGCGGGACCCCTCGGGTACGGAGAGGAGGACGGCAAAGGCGGTGAGCATGCACATAATCCCGGTATCGGCTATCACCTCGAACATGCCGAAGAGCCCCTGCCCCACCGGGTCATGCAAGACGGCGGTGGTGCAATCGCCGGCGGGCTCATTTAAGTGCCGGCGCGGCGGTTTATCCTGCGACGGGGCGGAGGTATAGGCAAGGGATGATGTCCCGGCGCCCGCCTCGTTTGACAGGACGGCGCCGCAGAAGCCCTCACGGACGGCGCGGGAGGTAAGAAACCCGGCTATGCCGCCCGCGGCGGCGGCAGGCGTCATGGCGGAGGAAAGAATATCCGCGACGACCTCCGGTATTCTCCCAGTGCCCTTTATTATGACGACGAGGGAAAGCAATACGTAGACAAAAGACGCCGTG
>CALDMI010000368.1 GCA_937914815.1 uncultured Clostridia bacterium | reverse complement strand
CCGTGGTTTTGTCTGTCGCGGCAAGAGCACCGTCGGCAGACTGCTCGCAAAAATCAGCGGGCGGGAGTTTCTCGACACGGACGAGCTGATATGCCAAAGACTCGGTACCGACATACCGACGGTGTTCCGCGAGATGGGAGAGCCGTATTTCCGCGATGTTGAGAGCGAGGTCATAAAAGATATCACGCGGGTCGGCGGGCGGATAATATCGACCGGGGGAGGTGCGATACTCCGTGCCTCCAATGTCGACGCACTCCGCCAGAACGGACGGATATATTTTATAGACCGACCGGAGGAAGAACTCATACCGACGGACGACCGCCCGCTCGCAAAAAGCAGAGAGGACATCGCGCGCCTCATGCGGGAGAGACACGGAATATACCTCTCCTCGGCAGACAGAGTTATAAACGGCGGGACGCCGGAGGAAATCGCAGGAAAAATCACGGAGGAGTCCGGGCTTTTATGAAAGACACAAAAAAGAAAATATATGTGATAAACGGCGCGAACCTCAATCTCCTCGGAATAAGGGAGCCCGCGATATACGGAAAAGAGGGCTACGCCGCGCTCTGCTCCCGCCTTTCGGAGTACATAGAGGAGCGCGGGTACACGCCTGATATATACCAGTCAAACCACGAGGGCGACATTGTGGACAGGATACAGTCGGCGCTCCGAGATAATGTTCTCGGGATAGTTATAAATCCGGGCGGGTACACGCACACATCGGTGGCTATACCCGACGCCCTCAGCGCGGTGTCGCTCCCGGCGGTGGAGGTGCACATCTCCGACCCGGACGCGCGCGAGGAGTTTCGGCATGTAAGCTACATACGCCCGGTCTGCGTTGCGACGGTGAAGGGGCACGGCGTCGGCGGATATTTTGAGGCTGTTGACTTTCTTATCCGGGAGTACGGCAAAAATGAGAGTTAAGATAAGTGCGGGGCACGCCCGCGGCGAGGTACACGCGCCGCCGTCAAAGAGCATGGCACACCGCCTGCTGATACTCGCGGCGATGTCCGGCGGGGTATGCCGGGTGCACGGCGCAGCCGACTGTGACGATGTGCGGGCTACCGTCGACTGTCTCGGCTCGCTCGGTATAGAGACCCACGCAGACGGGGACACGCTGACGGTCACGGGTCGGGATTTTTGCACCCTGACCCCACACTCTCCCCTACTCTGCCGGGAGAGCGGAAGCACGCTCCGTTTTCTTATCCCCCCTGCCCTCCTCTCCGGCAAGCGCACTGTATTCCGCGGCGAGCCACAGCTCATGCGGCGACCGATGGATGTGTACGAGGACATATGCGAAAGCCACGGGCTCCTCTTCCGGCGGGGGGATGGAGAGATAGAGGTCTGCGGACCTCTCCTCCCCGGCGAATACACGCTCCCAGGGGATGTATCAAGTCAGTTTATATCCGGGCTTCTCTTCGCGCTCCCCGTCCTCCCCGGCGACTCGGTCATCCGGATAAGCGGAAAGATAGAGAGCCGCTCATACATAGGGCTCACGCTCCGCGCGCTCGGAATTTTCGGAATACGCGCCGAATGGCGGGATGAGCGGACGATAGATATTCCCGGCGGGCAGACACCGCGCGCGGGAGATGTATATGTAGAGGGCGACTGGTCCGGGGCGGCGTTTACCGACGCTCTGAACCTCTTCGGCTCTGATGTCAGGCTCCGAGGGCTCGACCCGGAGTCGGCACAGGGGGACAGGGTTTACAGGCAGCACTTTGCCGCGCTGTCCCGCGGGGTGCCGGTGATACACATCGGCGACTGTCCCGACCTCGGACCCATACTCTTCGCCGTCGCGGCGGCGAAGCACGGCGGAATATTCACGGGGACGCGCAGACTGAAAATAAAGGAATCCGACCGGGCGGCGGCGATGTGCGAGGAGCTCGCAAAATTCGGAAGTCTCCTTGATGTACGGGAGGACAGCGTCATTGTCTACCCCAAGGAATTTCACGCCCCGGCGGAAGTCCTCTCTGGGCACGGAGACCACAGAATAGTCATGGCACTCTCGGTACTCCTCACAATAACCGGAGGAGAGATTGACGGTGCGGAGGCTGTCGCAAAGAGCTATCCCGGCTTCTTTCACGACCTCAGAACACTCGGAATAAGGGTAGATACGGAATTATGAAGCTTACAAAGGACACAAAAATTCTTATAATCGGGCTCGGCGTCATGGGCGGGTCATACGCCGCGGCGCTGACGCGGGCGGGCTATCGCGTCAGGTGCATAACAAAGATACAGGCGGACATCGACTACGCAACAGCGCGCGGAATGATAGAATACGGTACGACCGAGATCGACCCCGGGCTCATCGGCGGCGCGGACCTTATAGTTTTCGCAATATACCCCGGCGCGTTCGTCGAATGGGCGGAAAAGTACGGTCATCTCATACGCCCGGGCACGCTCGTCACCGATGTCACCGGCGTCAAATCCGACATCGTACCTCGGGTTCAGGCACTGCTCCCCTGCGGGGTTGAGTTTATTGCCGCGCACCCCATGGCGGGGCGGGAGAAAAGCGGCGTCGAGTTCAGCGACCCGGCGGTCTTTCACGGGGCAAACTACATTGTAACGCCGACGGAAAAGAACACCGAGGAGGCTATCGACCTATGCTGTGAGCTCGGGCGGGTGCTCGGGTTTTACAGGATAAGCATACTTACCCCGGCGGAGCACGACAGAATGATAGCCTTTCTCTCACAGCTGACGCACTGTATCGCCGTGTCGCTCATGAATGCGGAGTCTGCCGGGGGACTCGAAAAATACACCGGCGACTCCTTCCGCGACCTTACGAGGATAGCGAAGATAAACGACGAGATGTGGTCGGAGCTGTTCCTGCGCAACAGGGACGCCCTGCTTTCCGAGATGGACGCATTTGAAAAGGAATTTCACGCTCTGCGCGACATGATAGCGAACGGCGAGCGCGAAAAGATAAGAGAAAAGATGAGACGCGCGACGGCGAAGAGAACTCTCTTCGACAAGCCGGTCATTTAAGGAGGCATTTTATGAACATGGAATTTTACAGAAAGCTCCCGATACCGAAGGATGTAAAGGAGCAGTTCCCCATAAGTCCGGAGGCGGCGGCGGTGCGCGAGGGACGGATACACGAGCTCGAGGAGATACTCTCCGGGCGGGACAACCGTTTTCTTCTCGTTATAGGTCCCTGCTCTGCCGACAATGAGGACGCGGTCATGGACTATATCTACAGGATAGCGCGCATTTCCGAGCGGGTGGCAGACAAAATCATGATAGTGCCGAGGATATACACGAACAAGCCGAGGACGACCGGCGAGGGCTACAAGGGTATGCTCCACCAGCCGGACCCGAACGGCGCGCCGGATCTGCTCACCGGGCTGCTCGCCATACGGAGGCTCCACATGCGCGCGCTCTGCGAGACGGGGCTCGGCTGTGCGGACGAGATGCTCTATCCCGAAAATCACCGCTATCTCTCCGACATACTCACATATGTTGCGGTCGGGGCGCGGTCGGTCGAAAACCAGCAACACAGGCTCACCTCCAGCGGGCTCGACCTCCCTGTCGGGATGAAAAATCCGACGGGCGGCGACATCTCGATAATGATGAACGCGATACGCGCGGCGCAGGGCTCACACACCTTTATATACCGCGGCTGGGAGGTGCGGAGCCACGGAAACCCGTATGCGCACGCTATCCTGCGCGGCTATGTGGATAAGCAGGGAAAATCCCACCCGAACTATCACTACGAGGATCTGACCGACCTTGCGGCTGTGTATGCGGAGTCCGGGCTCAAAAATCCGGCGGTGCTTATCGACACGAACCACTCGAACTCCGGCAAGAGGTATGACGAGCAGCCGAGGATAGCAAAAGAGGTGCTCCACAGCATGCGGCAGTCCGGGGACATACGGCGGCTCGTTCGCGGGCTGATGATAGAGAGCTATCTTGTCGACGGGGCGCAGAAGATTTCCGCCGACGAGATATACGGGAAGTCGATAACCGACCCCTGCCTCGGGATAGAAAAAACCGAGCGGCTGATATACGAGATAGCGGAGCTTTTGTAAGGTTAAATAAAAATACCCCCATGGAATGAACCGAGAGGTTCGGGCACCTTTCGGTGCGCCATTCCACGGGGGTATTTCTTTTTTCATGTGGGTGCGTTTTTTGGAGGTTATTTTACAAGAGAGAGGGCGACCGCCTCGGCACAGCGGAGACCGTCGACAGCCGAGGAGACGATACCGCCGGCGTAGCCCGCGCCCTCGCCAGCCGCATAGAGACCCGGGAAGCCGGGGAGCGAGAAGTCCGGGAGGCGGGCTATTCTCACAGGGGCGGTCGAGCGGGTCTCGGTCGCCGTCAGGACGGCGTCCGGGTACATGTACCCGGGGAGCCACGCGTCAAAATCCGGGATCGCCGCGCGGACAGAGTCCGCGACATATGGCGGGAGAACGCGGGAAACGTCATACGGGGCTGTGCCGGGGAGGTATGACGGGCGAACAGATCCGAAGCCGGACGGCGATGGGGCGGCGGAGAGAAAATCCCCGAGGCGCTCTGCCGGGGCGACGTATCCGCCGTGCGCGGCATATGCCGCGCGCTCCAGTCGCTCCTGAAGCTCTATACCCGCGAGAGGGGAGGTGCCCCCGAAGTCCTCCGGCGTCAGGGAAACGAGGAGGGCGGCGTTTGAATTATCAGCGTCGCGCGCGAAGGCGCTCATGCCGTTTGTCACGACGCCGCAGGCGGTCGAGGTTGCGCCGACGACAACACCGCCCGGGCACATGCAGAAGCTGTATACGCTCCGCCCTCCGGGAAGGTGTGTCACGAGGTGATAGGACGCGGAGCCGAGCCCAAGAGGGGTCTCGCCGCGGTAGACTATCCTGTCGATATATTCTCTCGGGTGCTCTGCCCGGACGCCGACGCCGAATCCGCGCGGCTCCATAATCACGCCGAGGGAGAGAAGCATACGGTAGGTGTCCCGCGCGCTGTGCCCCGTGGCGAGAATGGCATGCGTGACCTCCTCGCGGTGTGTGCCCGCGGGGTCTGTATATTCAAGGGCGGATATTCTGCCCTCCCGGGTCACAATGCCGTCGACGCGGGAGGAGAAGCGAAAGCTGCCGCCGAGGGAGATTATCCTCTCTCTTATGCCGCGGACATAGCCACGCAGTTTATCCGTCCCGAGGTGGGAGCCGACGGTATACAGA
>CALDMI010000367.1 GCA_937914815.1 uncultured Clostridia bacterium | reverse complement strand
TGTCGCGGAAGTCCGCGGTCATAAGTCGGCACCACCTCACCGATAATGAGCGGCGCGAGGTATTCAAGACATGCGTCTGTTACACCGTCGCCCTCCTCATTTATAAAACCGTCCGGAACATGCTTTACCGCATTTGCAATATTATGTATATCACGGGACTCGATGTTTACGGAATATTCACCGGGATTTCTCACAAATACCATCATGCGCCCGCTCCCGCCACGCAATGCCTCAAATACCGCCGCTCTGCCGATCTCAACAGACTCGGCTACATCGGTACCGGACAGCATGTGACCAGCGCACCGCTGCGTCAGGCTAAGCTCAACAAAGCGCGTTTTGCAGCCTATTTCATTTTTGACCATGTTAGAGATAACAGCACCGGCACCGGACAGCTGTGCATGCCCGAACACATCGGTTGCGCTCCCGCTCGCTCCGACGTATCTGCCGTCCGGAAGGCGCACTCCCTCTGAAACGCAAACAACCACATTCGGATGCACCTCAAGCCTCTCGCGCACCTTTGCTATGAATTTTTCCGGATCAAATACACGCTCGGGAAGATAAGTCATGTCTGCCATGTCTCCACCGGAGAGCCTTGTCAGCGATGATGCCGCGGTAAGCCAGCCCGCATCCCTGCCCATTATTTCAACCACCGTCACAGCCTTTGTCGTGTATACGGCAGTATCGCGAAGTATCTCTTTTACCGTAGTTGCCACAAATTTTGCGGCAGAACCGAACCCCGGCGTATGATCAGTGGCTTCAAGGTCGTTGTCAATCGTCTTCGGAATACCCACAACATTAAGTTGATATCCAACTTTTTTCGAGTAATCGGACAACTTCATGACTGTATCCATAGAGTCGTTTCCACCTATGTAAAAGAAATATCTTATACCGCGGCGCCTTATCACATCGAATATTGCTTCATAGACAGCGCCGTCCCGTTCCGGCTCCGGCAGTTTTTTTCTGCATGAGCCGAGAGCCGCGGCAGGAGTTGCCGCGAGGTCGCGGAGCCTGCCGTCCTCTCTTGCAAGCGGCGTAAGATCGATAAGCTCATCACGCATAAAGCCCTCAATACCGTTACGCATGCCGAATACGGAGAATTTGTCATCTCCCCCGGCGGCGTCACGAAAGCCTTCCAGAACCCCTGCAAGCGTCGCGTTTATTGCCGCCGTCGGTCCGCCGGACTGACCGACCACCGCATTTCCTTTCAAAAATTCCATACATGTGTTACCTTTCACATTTTCATTTTACACTTCAATTGTACCATACCGGCGCAAGCAATTCAACCGTGGGAGCTATGTTTTTTCCTAATGTCCAAAACTTTGGTTATTTTTTCTAAATTAAAGTGTCGCAGGGCTTCTCTGATATATCTATCGCGGTCAAAACCGTAAACTCTGAAATATGCATGCTCGCAAATATCAAGTGCCAATACCGGGGCACACCGTCTTAAGACACGCGCATTGTATGTATCACAGTCAAGCAGTATATCCCTGCGCAACGGGTCAACATAGACCGTCATGAAGTCAGAACGAGCCTCACTGCAGGCTTTATATACATCATAAATAAATCTGGCGGCATCTCCTGACGCCGACATTGACGGCGAATCCGGTTCCTGTTCACAGAATGAGGAAAAATATAACCTGTGTGATTCACATTCGTAAAGTAGCGGAGCCACTTCCCTGACAATATCTGGTGGCAGCCCTCTTCCAGAAAGTGAGCGCCAGTCTGCCCCCCGCACTTTCGGAATGCTCTTTTCGGCTATTGAGCGCCGGAGCAGCAATTTTCTGTAATATTCAAGGTGCTCCGCGACACTTTCCGGCGAAAGAAACGAATACATTGCGGCGAGCGACTCATCCGGTATATCAAGCAAAACCAAAATCCTCCGTATAACGCAATCTCACACTGCTCTCTATGTAAGAATATGCGTCATACGAAGGATGGTTGTTATTCCGGCGACCGGGGTTAACCGAGAAGCTCCTTTTCTGTGAATGTATAGGACTTTCCGCAGAAATGGCACTCGGCTGTAAGTTCCCGCGCCTTTCCCTCCGACTCCTGTTCGCAAAGCAGATCTGCCACCTTCTTTTTACCAAGTGACAATATGTTGCGCTTCATGCGCGCGCGGGAACAGTCACAGTGATATTCTACGGAAATTTCGTCAAACGGGTCGTAAGGTATATCACGCAGGGCTATGTCGGCAATCTGCCGATTATCGAGCCCCTGATTGAACAACCGCGATATGTTGCAGAGCTCCGAGGCATTGCGCTCTATCAATGCAACGGTACTCTCATCAGCCATCGGGAGAAGCTGAATGAGCACTCCGCCGGCGGCAAGACATGTATAATCCCTGTCAACAAGCACGCCGAGAGAAATAAGTGTCGGCACCTGTTCGCTTGAAGAATAATATGCCGCAATATCCTCGGCAACCTCGCCGGTAACTATCTCGGTCATTCCTGTCTGCAGAGGTCCGTCTCCACACTCACGAACGACAGAAAGCATACCCGCGCCTATCGCTGCGCCGACATTCAGCTTTCCGTCTGCTCTCCTCTGCGGGTCGGCAAGCGGATTTTCAATGTACCCCTTTACATTTCCCATGTAATCTGACACTGCCATTATTCTTCCGGCATCGCCATCACCGGAAAATGTGAGCGTCAGCGTATCATTCTTTTCTTTAAGCTTCGTTCCCATAAGTGATGCCGCCGTAAGAACTCTACCGAGCGCCGCGGTGGCGGTCGGCGCCGTATTGTGCACTCTGTGTGCTTCATTCACTATTTCTCGCGAATTTATAACAAGCACGGTAGCCGAGCCGTCAGATGTCATAGCGCGGAGTATTTTTGAATATTTCTTTTCTGCCATTTTTTATCACCTTATTTTAAGCATTTTGCAACAATATAAATTCTATCGTCCTGATCGGTAGCCGTTGTAAACGAATAATCAGAATATGCTCCGAGAAATTCAAAGCCGGAAGTTACAAGCATTTTTTCAAGCTCCCCTATACGGTACATACGCTCCGTCTGAATATCATCGAAGCGAGTATAAATATCTCCGTTTTTTGAAAACAGAGTAACATAGAAATCGCAGGTTTTCTTTCGTTTTGAGTATTTGTTCTGCCACGTACAGAAGCAATTCTTCATATCGTAAACATAGGTATTATCCGCATAAACGCTCTCGAACTTATGCCTCCCGTTTATATCGAAAACGAATATTCCGCCGGGAGAGAGGTAGTTATGAACCAACGAGAAGCATTTTGTTACCTGCTCTTCCGTCGTAAGATGATTTATACTGTCAAGACAGCACACCACAGCGTCTACCGTACCGAAAAGCTCAAACTCCGTCATATCCTGACAGAGCCATAATATGCGGTCTGACATCCCGCGTCTGCGTGCCGCACAGGACGCCGCATTGAGCATTTCCGGCGATATGTCAACACCTATCATGTCATACCCACGCGACGCAAGCTCTATTGTCATCTTCCCTGTTCCGCAGGCGAGGTCAAGGAGCGGTTCCGTTGTGTTTTTTATACCGTGGTTTTCAAGTATCTTCTCTATAAAATCAGCCCATTTGCGGTAATTGATTTCCCTGTTTATCCGGTCATAGACCGGTGACAGCATGTCATAAAGCATTTTTATTCAAACCTTTCTTTCAGCTCGTCAACATCAAGTCTGTCTGCTGCATAAGCACGGCGCAACAGCTCCGGAGGAATGTACTCGTCAAATTTATCAAATACCGGGCACTCTCCATCAGATACGAGCGACTCCGGTGTGACATCTCTGCTGTCGAATATGTCGTGTATACCCGCGAGAAGATGCGCCCCGGCGTTATCACGCGCCTTGAAGGTTATGTAGCAGCAACCTTCGCTCTGTATATCCGAAAGTCCGAGTTCCGATGAGTTTTTCTGGAGAAAGCGCTTTGCGGTACGGAAAGAGCGCGTGCCGAGCCATGGAAACAGAACATAGCTCTGCCCGCCGAGATATATCAGCATATCGCGGTCCATTCCGGCGTTTTTCGCGACCGTTCTTGCGTTTTCAAGTCTGAGCTTCGCATTCTCACCGAGGTATGGATACTGCTTATCACCTGTCAGCACCTCGCGCATCATGAGAAGTATTTTTGTATGTATTTCGCCGCTGTCGCCGGGCCACGAAACCTCCATTTTCCCATCAACAGGTTTTACGAATATCAGTTTCCTCGCGAGTTCAAGCTCCTTTACCTCCCACACGCGACCCGCAAGCGCAAAGCGGTCGCCAACAGGCGGAGGCGTGGTTATTGTCCCTATTTCCTCGCTGTCGCATCTGACAGTGTAATCCTCGCTGTCCTTGAATACGGCGTAAAATTTATAGCTGTTTATTATTCTCTCTCCCGCGAGTCCGACTATCAGTCCGCGCTCCTCTGTCATCTCAATATAATCAGAGTTGATCATAGAAACAAGCAGCTCGCGGTAAACCTCGCGCCCGAGACCGGAAAGAGGCGGCAGGGAGAGAACGCGCTCTGCAAGTTTTTTTGCGCTCATCTCACCGGACGATGCAAGTATACTCAATGTCTGGTGAAAGGCAAGGCTGAGCGGCATTTTCTTTATTCTCGGCGGTTCTATAAATCGCTCCGTCGAATAAAGCTCTACTATCGCTATGCCGCGAAGCAACTCCCACGGGATTATCTGCGGCAAGGGGGCATTTGGCAGAGGAGTCTCCTCGCGGAATACCATGACCATTTCCGGCGGTGTTCCCCGTCTCCCTGACCTGCCGAGGCGCTGAAGGAATCCCGCAACGCTCGTCGGCGCGCCCACCTGTACAACGCGCTCAAGCCGTCCTATGTCTATTCCGAGTTCGAGCGTAACCGTTGCACATGTCACTGCCCGCGTCACGCTCTCGTCTTTCATTTTCTCCTCGGCTTCCTCGCGCAGCGACGCCGAGAGATTGCCGTGGTGTATAAGGAAGATATCGGGGTCGGAGCGTTTTTTCGCTATCTGACGCAGTGTCGCGGTCACATATTCGGTTTCCTCCCTCGAATTTGAAAACACAAGTGCCTTGCGCCCGGCAACGGCGTCATATAGATACTCAAATCCGGGGTCAAGCCTCGCCACGCCACCCGACTTTTTTTCCGCTCCGTGCTTTCCCTGCACCTCTGCGGGATCCTGAATATAGAAATGCTCAAGCCCGAGCCTCCATTTAAGCGGTGTACGCGGGGTTCTCGGTGCCGCGGTAACTCTGCCGGAGCCGGCGCCGAGCCATGCCGCTGTCAATTCAAGCGAACCGACGGTTGCGGAAAGCCCTATCCTACGCGGAGAATGACCGATGAGACGGGCTATTCTCATAAGCTGACATATCACCTGATTGCCGCGATCTGCTCCTATCATGGAATGTACTTCGTCTATAACAACATACCGGAGAGCCGAAAACAGCCGCGGTATATCATTACTCCTGTTCATCACCATTGATTCGAGCGATTCCGGAGTAATCTGTAATATTCCCGACGGATTTTTCAGGAGTTTTGCTTTATGTGACATTCCGACATCACCGTGCCAATGTGTAACCGGTATCCCCGACCTCGCGAGAACATCCTCCATGCGGTAAAACTGGTCATTGATCAGCGATTTCAGCGGGGCGATGTATAGAACGGATACGGATTGTTCGCGCTCGCTGTGGCGCAATATGTCGGTTATTATCGGGAAAAACACAGCCTCCGTTTTTCCGGATGCGGTAGACGAGGAGAGAAGAAGATTATCATCGGTGTCGAGAATTACTCTCGCAGCCTCAAGCTGTATTTTTCTGAGCTCCGACCACCCTTGCGAATATATGTATTCCTTTATGAAATCGGGAAATTCGGAAAAAACTCTGTCTCCCTCTGTCATACTTCTGCCTCCTTTCCTACCGCGCGTTTTATTCTGCCGTAGAATAATTTGCGTTTTATATTTCTATGTCAAATATATCAACCTTGTTGTTTTCCGGCTTCTGCGCCTTGACGGGTGCTTTCTCATCAGTATCACCGGCGCCGGGCTCCGTGAACTTCATTTTGTCCATAAGAGTATCGAAGTCTACCTCGGGGTTATCGCGAAGAATATTGAGCAGTGTCATATAGTCGCGTATCACCTCTCGCGGGGTCACGAGCTCCGCGGCACCGGCACGGGCAAGTGCTTCTTTTATAAACCGTTCACTCTGTTCATCACTTATGAGAAGCTTATCCGTTCCCTCGCGCTGTGCATAGAGCTTTGTAAGGCGACGCACAAGCGCGAGCAGCTCATTGTCGGAAAGCCTGCGCAGGCGTATTACTGGAGTTGACAGTGTGCGATAGCCGAACTGCTCGTAATGTGAGTCCGAAAGGCGGCTGCGAAGTGCCTCATAACTGAACAGCCCGCGCCGCGGGTCCTCAAGAAACTGCGGAGTTCCTCCGAATATAAATCCCAGAAAGCGTGCTCTCCCCTGCAATGTATCATTAAAGATAGAAAGTATCTTTTCATAGTTTGCCTCGCGGGCAATGCTGTTCGGTATTTTGTAGAGATTTATACACTCGTCTATGAAAACGACGAGACCGGAATAGCCGAGACGCATCAGGAACATGGAAAACAACTTGATAATATCATACCAGTTGCTGTCATCTATGATACAGCCCACCTGAATTCCAAGCTCCGTTTTCGCCTCGGTTTTCGTTGAATACTCACCGCGGAGCCAACGGAGGCAGGCGTTCATCTTCTGCTCATCCCCGTTTACAAGCGCAACATAATATGTGTAGATAACATGTGAAAAGTCGTAGCCGCCGACATCGCGGTCTATTCCTTTCATCATAGCCAGTGCGCGGCGGCGCACACGAATTACATAATTCTCATCATCAGGAGTGACACCCTGCTCGGCAAGGTCATCCTTTATCGTCGCATAGAGTTTATTGAGTATTACAGAGAGCGCTCCGCCGTCCGGCGCTGCCTTACAGGAGAGGTTTGACATCAGCTCCCTGTATGTCGCCCTTCCCGCGCCGTTTCCGCCGGATAGCCGCCTCTCGGGAGAAAGGTCGGCGTCTGCGCAGATAAATCCGCGCTCTATCGCATATCCTCTGATAAGCTGAATTAGAAAGCTCTTTCCGCTGCCATATCTGCCGATAACAAAGCGGCAATTTCCTCCGCCCTCGTATACCTCCTGCAGGCTGTCAAGGAGCGAGCCGATCTCGTCCTGCCTGCCTATCGCTATATACGGTGCACCGTTGCGGGGAACAACACCCGCAGAAAGAGAATTGAGCAGCGTGTTCAGAATTCTTTTCGGAATTTTGACGTCGCCCGTCTGCTCGTTTATTTGTCCGTTCACCTGTTCAGCCATTTTTCCACATCCTCTTTATAATCTTCTATAATCTCATACCCACGCTCTGTGGGTTCAATAACAATATCACCGAAATTGTCGCTGAAGGCTTCGTTTATCACATCCGCCATGCGCGCGGCATCCGCACCGGATATACCGGATAGAGTCTCGCCGCCGTGAACAGCACGCAAAAATCCGACAGCCTCAGGTGAGAGTCCCCAGTACGCATTCTCCGCTTCGTCTTTTCGGTTATGTGAATTTGCCGAATTTATTATACTGCCCGAGCTTTTATTAGCGTTTTTTGTGGTTTCTTCTATTTCCGCCTTTTCTTCTTCCGGGATAAGCCGCATTGTCGTCGTCCATGACGAGCGCTCTATTTCATCGGCTCCAGAGGTAGACATGCCGGTCTCATCGGCTTCATACAATTTCTCATACTCCGGTATCTCTCTCACCGTGGCGACGGTCTTTCCGTGCAGGGTGTCAAAGTATGAATCTATAATTCTGCGGTAATCATCCGGCAGATTTTTAATCGAAAGTCTGCTCTTTACTCCGAGCGCCGTTCGCAACTTATTCTCAGTGTACCGCACAGCATCGGTCATAGCGGAGCGCAACTTCTCCGCCCCTGACAGAGGATAGTACTCGACTATCAGCTTTGATTTTACCGTGTGGGTACAGAGCGACGCCGGGAAAGCGTCGCGGACAAGAGTGACCGGCTCAGCATCAGTTCCGATTATATGGCCGGTATGCCACAGATCCGTTATCAGGCGCCCCATTGCCCCCTCCATATGTCGGCGATATCCTGCGGCATTTTCCCCATGTGCATACTTCCCCTTGTTCCAGTCATAGTCTGAAAGACAAGCCATCATAGCAAGCACTCCATGCTCGCCCGCGTCGTCTATATCCGAGAGATAAAACTCCTTGAATGACGATGCCGATATTACATCAAATATAAACGGCGACAGCCTGTCCATAGGGCACTCGAGCCCGTACATGAGACAATAGTCCTGTACCCATGCCGAAAGATAAAGGTCAAGCTTCGGCAACTCGTCCCGATACCTGCACCACACATCTACAAGAGCACGCAGCCCCTCCTCCGGCGGAAATTTGTCCGGAAGATTCAATATTTCGTATACATAGAGGTACACATACGAATAATCGCTCTTTATATATCTGCCCTCGCGCAGCTCGTGACGCCAGTAAAAATAATAATCACGCTGTGCCTGCGTCAGCTGTGAATACTGCGGCATATAGGAATAGAACGGCTCAAAGTGCGATTTCGGGGTGCTGTAATCGTAATATATCAGCGCCGCCTTACGAAAGTTTCCGTAAAAATCGTACCTGTCATTGAAGCGCCGCACCGTAACCTTGCGTATAAACCCCCCTTTGGCAGGCGTATACGATCGCTCTGACAACAAGGCGTTTCCATGATTTTGGGTTGTGAGTTTTCCGCTCTCGAAGTCATCCGGCTCCGGTGCGTCCTCTCCGGGAACGGTTATCTCCGATGTCATGGGCTTTGAGGCGAAGGGATGCATTTGCACTTTGCGCTTCGGAATGAGCTTTTCAATATTCCAGAAGTCATCTTTCTCTTCATTGATACTCAATTGAAAGTCCCTCCTCTCCGTCTCGATTTCTTTCGGAATTTTTTACGCAAAATGCTTTCTTAATTATATCACGCACGCGCTCTCCTGTCAATATTTTTTCGTGAAAATAAGCCGACAAGCCGCCTGCGAATTAAAAAAGTCCGGGGTGTGCCCCGGACTTTGAATTACCGTCTTTCTTCTATCGTCGTACGAACGGCACAACAAGACAAAATATAACGCCTTTATGCCTCGTGGGCAATCCCACTATGCCACTCTACACTGATTTCACCGAGTATGCCCTGATACCTCTTGACGAGAGCGTTTCGCACGCTCTATCAGCCGCGGCGGGGCTCTTGAAAATCCCGAAAACGGACGGACCGCTCCCGCTCATCATTGCGGTAACGGCGCCGAGAGCGCGCATCTCTGCCTTAAGTGCCTTTGCCTCCGGGCACATCGGGAATACGGCACTTTCAAAAATATTGTATATCGGAAACGCAGGGAGTTCGCCATCAAACATAGCGTCCATCGTATTGTACATCGTCCCGCCGTATCCGTGAACGACGGTTTCGTCGAAATACGAGTACATCTCGTCAAGAGCGTGATAAGCCTCTGCGGTTGACATTCTCTCCGAGCCTATTGCGATAACGAAATTATACTTCTTCGATACGGGAAGTCTCCTTATCTGATCACCGCGACCACAACAATGTGCCGTACCACCCATACAGCAGAACGGAACATCGGAACCGACTATTCCTCCGAGTTCGACAAGTTTCTTTTCTCCAAAGGGATTGTCATAGATACGGTTGAGTGCCCGGAGCGTCGCCGCCGCATCCGCCGAGCCACCCGCAAGACCTGCCGCAACCGGTATTCTCTTCTCTATCGTTATCTTCACATCCGGATTGACGCCGAAATTTATCATAAATGTCCTTGCCGCTATCACGGCAATATTCCGTCCGTCAGCCGGAATATCCTCGTCTCCCTTGAC
>CALDMI010000366.1 GCA_937914815.1 uncultured Clostridia bacterium | reverse complement strand
TCATCGGTTAACCTTTTTTGAACCACGCGACTATCGCGTGGTTTTCGTTATACAAGAAAAACTCCCGCAGGCAATGCCTGCGGGAGTCTCTTACATGGAAAAATGCACACCACGCCAATGCGGGATCCGCCTGTCGCGGTTTAAACAGAAGCTGCTATAATCTTCTTCTGTACCTCGTCGTCGATACCGAGGAGCGACTTTACGGTCGCTATCACCTGCGGCTTTACCTCATCTGCCCAGTCGCTGTCCTCACGAAGAATAGTGGAACCGCAACCGTGAGAGAGGAACACGGCGGTAAGGTGAGTGTCCATAACCGGCTTCGCACCGTTTGCTACAAGAACGTTCACAACGCGCTCGACATACGGCTCAATCTTCGTGAGCGTAGCCTCGCGGATAGCGTAGCGGACTGTGAAATGCATGTTATCGGCATACTTTTCACGGAACTCGCGCGTTATCTTCTGAACATAGTCGAAGAACTCAAGAAGCGCGCCGTGCGGCTTTTTCTCCGCACTTGCGGCGATGCGCTCAAACTCCGCGTCGTATCTGTCACAGAAGTGAACAAGTACATCGGTGAAGAGCTCGTCCTTCGTCTTGTAGTAGTAGTAGAAGGCGCCGACATTCGCGCCGACCTCCTTCATGACAGCCCGTATTCCGGTACCGTCGAAGCCGTTTTCAAAAAACATCTTTCCGGCGACTTCAACAATACGATTCTTCGTGCCGCCTTCAAACATCTGCTTTCTTGGCATTTTGTATCCCCCACAAAATTAAGATTTGATAAAACGGTATTATCATTGTAGCACAGCCGAAATCTTTTTTCAACTAATTTCTTGATTTTTCCACGAAAAAGGCAAGAATTTAACAATTTGTTAATTCGCTTAATGGTCATTGCACATAATCAGTACAAAATCCGTAAAACATTTTCGACTGAAATAAACATTTATTGTCAATTTTCCGGTATTTCCGCGTCGCCCGGCTCATGCAGACACTCCCGCACCGCGACGGCGACATCGGAGACCGAGACTGCAGAGTTCAGCCGCGCGCGGAAGGCGGCGGCGCCAGGAATACCGTGAAAATATGAGCCGAGCTGTTTTCTCCCCTCGCTGACGGCTCTCTCCTCCCCGTGCTCCGCGACCGAATAGGAGAGCTGGCGCATCGCGGTCTCCTCCCGCACGGCGAGAGACGGGGGCGTATATTCTTTTCCCTCCGCCGCGGCGATAAGCTCCGAAAAGACAAACGGATTTCCGACGGCTCCCCGCCCTATCATAAGCCCCGCGGCGCCGCTGACAGAAAGCATACGCGCGGCTGATGTCACATTGCGTATATCCCCGTTTGCTATGACCGGGATTTTCACCGCGCGGACAACCTCCTCTATCCCCTCCGGCGACGCGTCGCCCGAATACATCTGTTTTCTTGTTCTGCCGTGGACGAACACAGCCGCGGCTCCGCCTGCCTCCGCCGCGCGGGCACAGTCCGGCGCACTCAGATGCATATCATCGATACCGAGCCGGATTTTCACCGTGCAGGGGACGGGCACCGCCCCGGACACCGCGCGTACTATTCTGTAAATAAGCTCCGGGTCGCGCATAAGGGCGGAGCCCTCGCCGTTTCCGAACACCTTCGGCACAGGGCAGCCCATATTTATATCAATTGCACAGGGCGGAATACCGCCGTCACACCCGGCGGAAAGTCTCTCTGCGGCGCGCGCCATTATCTCCGGCTCCGAGCCGAAGATCTGCACGGCGCACGGCGCCTCCCACTCCTGTATTTTCGCAAGCGCGAGGCTCTTTCTGTCCCCGAAGCACACCGCCTTTGCGCTCACCATCTCAGATGTCAGATACTCCGCCCCGTACTCGCGGCAGACCCGCCGCATACCGGCGTCAGAGTAACCCGCCATAGGAGCGAGAAAGAGCCCGTAGCGAAGCGCGATGTTCCCTATCTTCACACCGGGCAGTCTGAGCATGTTGTTTTCATTTTTACTCATATATACCGTCTTTTGTAAACTATTATTTGCATATTCTATTCAAAAAAAGCAACCGTCCCGGATTTTTCTTTGAGACGGTCGCTTAATTTTCGCGGCAGGGCGCCGCTGAACGTTCCTCATATCAGAGGTGCAGCACCCTGTCCTTTATCTCTGCCGTCCGCCCCTGATTCCAGTACTGTGTACCGATGTACCCGCAGGTACGGCGCGCGACGTTCATCTTTGACTGATCGCGGTTGTGGCAGTTCGGGCACTCCCAGACGAGCTTTCCGTCGTCCTCGGTTATCTGTATCTCTCCGTCATAGCCGCAGACCTGGCAGTAGTCGCTCTTCGTATTGAGCTCCGCATACATTATGTGGTCGTATATGAACCGCATGACGCCGAGCACCGCGTCGATATTGTTCTGCATGTCCGGGACCTCGATATAGGAGATAGCGCCTCCGGGCGAGAGAGCCTGGAACTTCGCCTCGAGCGTCAGCTTCGAGAACGCGTCTATCTTCTCGGTCACATGGACATGATAGGAGTTTGTTATATAGTTTCTGTCGGTAACGCCGGGGACGATGCCGAACCGCTTCTGCAGGCACTTCGCAAACTTATAAGTCGTGCTCTCAAGCGGAGTTCCGTAAAGAGAATAGTCTATATCCTCCGCCGCCTTCCACTTCGCGGTATATTCGTTGAGCTTCTTCATTATCTCGAGTCCGAGAGCCTCGCCCTCCGGCTCGGTGAGTTTCTTTCCGTTGAGAGAATATACGCACTCCCAGAGTCCGGCATAGCCGAGAGAGAGGGTCGAATACCCGCCGTGCAGGTACTTGTCTATCGTTTCGCCCTTCTTCAGCCTCGTGAGAGCACCGTACTGCCAGAGTATCGGTGCGGCGTCCGACAACGTGCCGGAGAGTCTCTCATGACGGCACTGCAGTGCCCGGTGGCAGAGCTCCATGCGCTCGTCGAATATCTCCCAGAACTTCTTCATATCTCCCTTTGCCGAGAGACCTATATCCACAAGGTTTACCGTGACGACGCCCTGATTGAATCTTCCGTAATACTTCGGCTTGCCGTTCTCGTCGACATATGGGGTAAGGAAGCTGCGACAGCCCATGCAGGTATAGCAGTGTCCCTCTCCGTTCTTGTCTATCTTCGTCTCCTTCATTATCTTCTCGGAGATGTAGTCCGGGACCATGCGCTTTGCCGTGCATTTTGCGGCGAGCTTTGTAAGATAATAATAGGGAGAGTCCGGGTCTATGTTCTGCTCCTCAAGCACATATATGAGCTTCGGGAACGCGGGTGTGATATAAACTCCCGCCTCGTTCTTGACGCCCTGTATTCTCTGGGTAAGGGTCTCCTCGATTATCATTGCGAGGTCTGCCTTTTCCCTCTCGTTCTTCGCCTCTCCGAGATACATGAAAACGGTGATGAACGGAGCCTGTCCGTTCGTCGTAAGAAGAGTTACAACCTGATACTGTATGCACTGGACTCCGCGGCGTATCTCCTCGCGCAGTCTCTCCTCGGTTATTCTGGCTATCGCCGCCTCGTCATGGACGCCGACCTCCGAGAGTTCGCGAGTGACACCCGCGCGTATCTTCTCGCGGCTGACCTGCACGAACGGCGCAAGGTGAGTAAGAGATATGGACTGTCCGCCGTACTGGTTCGACGCGACCTGCGCTATTATCTGCGTCGCTATGTTGCAGGCGGTCGAGAAGCTGTGCGGTCTCTCTATCATGGTGCCGGATATAACCGTACCGTTCTGGAGCATGTCCTCGAGGTTCACGAGGTCGCAGTTATGCATATGCTGTGCGAAATAGTCCGCGTCATGGAAGTGGATAAGTCCCTCCTCATGCGCCCTTACTATATGCTCCGGCAGAAGTATTCTCTTAGTTATGTCCTTTGAGACCTCGCCAGCCATGTAGTCGCGCTGTACGCTGTTGACCGTCGGGTTCTTGTTCGAGTTCTCCTGCTTTACCTCCTCGTTGTTGCTCTCGATGAGGCTCAGTATCTGCTCGTCGGTCGTGTTTGCGCGGCGGATCATCGCCCTCTGGTAACGGTAGGTTATGTAGGCTTTCGCAAGCGTGAATGCGCCCGCCGCCATGAGCTCGCGCTCTACCTTATCCTGTACCTCCTCGACGTTTACCGCGCGGCGGAGCGAGCGGCAGTCTGCCTCGACCGCCGCAGATATACGCGCTATCTCCGCGTCGCTTATTCTCTCCTCCTCCGGGACGGCGAGATTAGCCTTTGCTATCGCCGCGGAGATCTTGTCTTTTTTGAAAAGCACCTCTTTGCCGCTTCTCTTGATGAGCTTCATATCTGTCTCCGAAAAACCGGGCATTCCGCCCTTGTAATTAGCTTTGTTCAGACCGTGAAAATGCCCACGGTATCAAAAAGGAATACGCTCCGCAAA
>CALDMI010000365.1 GCA_937914815.1 uncultured Clostridia bacterium | reverse complement strand
GCCACCGTGCTGATAAACCTTTTCAACAACGGCGCCGCATCCGACAACGGTGGCGCCAGCCATATCGCACAGCCCGATGAGCCCCTTGAGGGCGCAGCCTCTCGCGAGGAAGTCGTCGACGATGAGCACTCTGTCCTCCGGTGTGAGATATTCCTTTGAGACAATTACCTCGGATGAGTTGCCGTGGGTGTAGGACATTACGGGTACGCGGTAAAAGTTATCTCCGATGTTCGAGCTCTTCGATTTCTTTGCGTATACAACCGGGACGCCGAAGGGCAGGGCGGCAAGGCAGGCTACCCCTATGCCGGACGCCTCAATGGTAAGGATTTTATTCACTCCGGAATCCTTGTACATTTTGTACCACTCCTTGCCGCATTCGGTGAGGAGCGCCACATCTATTCTGTGGTTGAGAAACCCGTCTATTTTGAGTATGTCACCCGGGAGAACCTTTCCGTATTCGCGTATCTTGTCTTCAAGTAACTTCATTATAAACTCCTGTAATCAGTGGTATAGGTACAGCGTCAGTCATCTGCCGTATGTGACCAGTCTATCGGGGCTTGTCCGTGTGCTATCAGAAAATCATTTGCTTTCTTGAAGTGACCGCAGCCGAAGAACCCGTTGTAGGCTGACAGAGGGCTCGGATGCGCACATTCGAGGACGAGATGACGGGGAGATGTGATAAGCGCCTTCTTCGCTCTGGCGTTTCCTCCCCAGAGCATGAATACAATCGGGGTACTTCTGTCATTCAGCAGCGATATTATCTTATCCGTGAGTATCTCCCACCCCTGACCTTTATGGCTCTGCGGGCATCCCTCACGGACGGTGAGCGTCGTGTTGAGGAGCAGTACACCCTGTTTTGCCCAACCGGTCAGTTCTCCCGACGGTGGATACGGCATGCCGTATTCGTCATTCAGTTCCTTAAAGATGTTTTTCAGTGACGGCGGGGGCTCGACGCCGCGGCGGACGGAAAAACAGAGACCGTGTGCCTGCCCGGGACCGTGATACGGGTCTTGCCCGAGTATCACGGCACGCACATCGCTGTACGGAGTATAGCGCAGCGCGTTGAAGATATCGCCCATCGGCGGATATACTCTGGTACTGAAATATTCCTTTTTGAGAAATTCCCGCAACCGGAGGTAGTAGTCTTTTTTGAATTCGGGAGCAAGAAACCCGTCCCAATCGTTGCCGATGTTTACCATAAGATGCGCTCCGACGACATAATTTGATTATATTCTAACATCGTGAAAAGGGAAAAGTCAATAGAAAAAATCCAATATCGCAAAAGTAAATGCAACCTCTGTAAAAAAGAACAAAAAAAGTCCGCCGGACAGCCTCCTCGCTTGTATGAGGTGACTGTCCGGCAGGCTTTACCTTATATGAAATCAGTGCGTATCACACGCTTCGAGCACTCCGGCGAATATATCCATGAATTCATATGAGTGCATTTTTCGGGGTCAATGAAGTATTCCGTCGGCTCAGGACAGAGCGGTGCGTCGTGCACATCTATTATTATGAGTTTTATCTTCATTCTGTCCGGAAGTATACTCTTTATGTAGATAGCCGCGGTTTGCCCGACCGCGACCCCATCGCGATATTCTGCGAGCCCTGCGAGATTAGGCGTCAGCTCTACAAAAATTCCGTAATCCTCGACTCCCCGTATCACTCCGCGCACGGTCTGTCCCTCCGAGAACAGGGCGGCATTTTCTTCCCATGTTCCGAGTAGCTCGCGCATTGAGACATATATCCGGTCGTTCTCGGTGCTTTTCACAACCGTATATACCGATTGACCCACATTCAACCGCGCGGACGGATGCGATATTCTCGACACGGAGATACAGTCTATCGAGAGCAATGAAATTATTCCGCAGCCTATATCCACAAATGCGCCGAAGCTCTCGAGATGAGTTGTTTTCGCAGGTATTATATCCCCTGGAGATAGCGAGGAAATGTAATTCAGCATACATTCCTCTTGTGCGGCGCGCCGCGAGAGAATGACCGTAGGCTCGCCATCCTGTTCCGAAAAGCCTATCACCTTAAAACAGACCGGTTTGCCAACTCTTGTCAGTATTGCTATATCCTTGACCTGCTCGCCGCTTTTTGTATACTGCACCTCATCGCGCGGCATTATCGCCCGTATGTGCGGAGATACAGAGATGTGAAGAGAGAAATCGCGGTCGCAGAGTATTGCCGGCGCTTCAAGTATTATCTGCTTTTCCAGCGCACGCTCGAGCCCGGCGCGAGACGCGAGATATTCGCGGTTTTCCGGATTTTTAATCAGCGAGCCTTCCGGTCTGTATACATTCATTTTTGTGTCCTGCCTTTCGTATTCGTCTGTTTTCCTTACGCTGAATAGTATGCGAACAGGCAGTAAAATATGATGATATCGCTGTAAGTTATCCTATGTTCTGCGGAGATTCTCCGAGTCCGAAGCTTACTTCAATCGCGGAGTTTACCTGATCCATTGTTCCGTCATCAAGATGTCCCATCTTTTCCTTCAGACGCTTCTTATCAAGCGTGCGTATCTGCTCGAGCAGTATGACGCTGTCCTTTGCCAATCCCACATCTCCTCCGCTTACATCGATGTGCGTCGGGAGTCTGTTCTTTCCCATCCGGGAGGTGATAGCGGCGGCTATGACGGTCGGACTGTATCTGTTACCGACATCGTTCTGCACTATCAGCACGGGGCGCAGTCCCCCCTGCTCGCTGCCGACCACGGGACTCAGGTCGGCATAAAAGATATCTCCTCTTTTAATATTCATTATTTAAGATATCCTTCTCCTTTTTACAGTAGAGTTAACATTTCTTACCGTTAACTATTTTTGCCTTTGTCCACCGTTCTTAAACACGGCATTTTCCGTTTTTTCACGGTTTTGACCGCGACGGTATCCGTTATCAGTATATGCCGCGTACAGACAGGCGGGAAGCGGTACACGGAAAAGGAGAAGAAGAGAAAAAAGAAAACCGGCACCACTGGGGTACCGGCTTTGGGGTTGCCGTGTTTTCGATTTTTCCTGACAGAGAGCGTCAGGCTCTTGTCTCTGCGCGCTCCGGCATTTCATTGCGGAAGAGCAGGGAAATGCACCAGAGCCCGGCAAGGGCAACTATCGTATATATTATTCTTGCCACAACAGTCCCGGCGCCACCGCATATCCATGCGACGACATCAAATGAAAAGAGACCTACCGAACCCCAGTTGAGGGCTCCGATTATCGTAAGCACGAGCGCTATCTTATTCATTACAGTCATTTTTGTAAGCTCCTTGTTTTTTGGATTGTTCCGCTCATAGTTTTCCCGCACTTTCCGGATTTATACATGCCGGAGAAGTACGCGTAAAAATTCAGTCACCGAGGTCGGGAACAAAATCGCCGAACATGTCGCGCAACTTACGTAATGCCTTTTTTTCTATTCTCGATACATAGGACCGGGATATTTTCAGGTGTTTTGCAACCTCCTTCTGGGTTTTCGGTTCATATCCCATCAAACCGTATCGCAGAATTATTATTTCACGCTCCCGCGGGTCGAGCGCGGTGTCAACCAGCTCCCGCACACGGTCGGTGTGCATCTTCATGTCGACATCTTCGGCTATCGTATCATCGGTGCTTATGATGTCGAGGTATGTGAGCGGATTGCCGTCGCGGTCTATATCGATGGTTTCGTTTATGGAGATTTCGCTGTACAGCTTTTTTCGCGAGCGGAAAAACATCAGAATTTCATTCTGAACGCACTTTGCACCATAGGTGGCAAATCTCGTTCCGTGCTCGGCTTTGAAGCTGTCCACAGCTTTGATAAGCCCGAGACTGCCGATAGACAGAAGCTCATCCGGAAACTGATATGATGAGTAATACTTCCTTATGATATGTGAGACGAGGCGGAGATTATGCTCTATGAGCCGCTCTCTCGCTTTTGCGTCGCCGTTTTTCATTCTTTCAAAAAGCTCGCTTTCCTCGCTTTTTGAAAGAGGGGGAGGGAAGCTCCGGTTTTCGCCGAGACTCAGTATCAGCGAAATAAATCTGGTAAGTAACGCTCTTAATCCCTGCATATATACACTCCTCCGTTCGTAAGAAGGATATGCAGTGCGGCTTGTACTCTTTCCGGGCTTCTGTGATATTATTTTTTGCCGGGTTTTAACGGATACAGCGTCGGCACATCTTCAGGCTCCTCGAGCTTTTTGATATTGTCATACATTTCTGATGTATAGATACAGTAACCTTCCGGCATGGATATTATAAGCGGTAATTCCTCGTACTTACGGAATTTCGCATTTATGTTTGAAACATGTGAGCGGATGTTTGAATCGCTCGGAATTTTCTGCGGATTGAATGCGTGATGCGTCAGTTCATCTGTATCGGCAGGATTAGGGTAGGCGACAGAGAGATAGCGTAAAAGTGTCTTCTCGGTTCTTGTAAACTTTATCTCATCGTCATAATATTTTGCTGTGACACGCCATGCGGAGATGTCGAGCCCGTCGACTCCATATAATCCCGGTCTTGCTTTCCCGTTCCGCATGCAATATTTATCTATTCTGTGTATTATGCGGGCTGCCGAGAGTCCGGCGCTGTAGACCGCGTCGTATACCTCCGGTTCGGTCATGTTCTGGTCCATTATGGCGAATATCGGTGATACATTCAGATAGACACGAAGCCTTTTTATATAATCCTCGGGAGCGGGTATCAGACTGGGATTCAGTACGATAGCCGCATGATAATGCGGATTTGCTTCTGCAAGGGCTTCATAAGGTGCCTTGTGTACCGCAATGTACCCCATATAACGGAGCATATCGCACATTGACTGTCCGCTTTGAGCATAATGATCGATTACGAGTATCATGACTTTTACCTTCCTGTGCTGTAGTTTACAAAATAATGTAAGTATTGTAACACGAAAGAGCCGCGCGGTCAATAACTTTTTTAATAAAAATTCGTATTTTTGTAACAAAAAATACACAATTGGAGAAAATCGGGGATTCGGGCAGTATCTTTGAGAGAAAAATCAAATTACTTGACATCCGTAAGTTAAAGAATTATAATAGGTGAGTAATAAGATGCTGACACAATGTATAGAGTAAATGGGAGGATGAAAATGGACGGCATGCTTACGGCACTTGTAACCGGCGGCTCACGCGGGATAGGCAGGGCAACTGTGGAGTGCCTGACAGATCGCGGGTTCCGCGTTGCTTTCACATACAAAAACAGCGAAGAGCTTGCAACGGAGCTCTCGGCGCGTACAGGCGCCGTCGCAATACAGGCAGATTCAGGGATAGAGGATGATGTTGTCCGTGCTGTCAGGATAGCCGAGGAGCGCCTCGGCGGGAGTATAGACTGTCTTGTAAATAATGCTGCGGTATCTTCCTTTTCTCTTTTTACGGATATAACTACCGAGGAATGGAACAGAATGATGACGGTTAATCTTACCGGCGCGTTTCTGTATACAAGAGCTGTTATACCCGGAATGATACACAAAAAACACGGCAGAATTATAAATGTCTCTTCAATGTGGGGCATGGTAGGCGCCGCGTGCGAGGTTCATTATGCGACATCAAAGGCGGCGTTGATAGGGATGACAAAATCACTCGCAAAGGAACTCGGACCATCAGGTATAACCGTAAACGCCGTTTGCCCGGGAGTTATAGATACCGATATGAACTCTTCTCTCGATGACTTGACGCGTTCGGAGCTTATGGACAGTGCAGCACTCTGCCGGATGGGGGAACCGGCAGAGGTGGCACGCGCAATAGCCTTTCTTGCATCGGATGAAGCATCGTTTATTACCGGAGAAATAATGAATGTTTCCGGCGGCTTTATAATGTAAAAAAAAGTTCGTGCCGGGTATTGATTTTTTTCTTGTTGTTTGCTATAATATACGCATACCAAGTATTCATCGTGTCTGACGGAGTCATACCAGCCGGGGCGGTAGCGGTGCCTTGTACCTGAAATCCGCTATAGCAGGGGTTCATTCCCACCGTGAGGGCTGATTCTGTGCAGTCTGCACTGTCGTTTACTGTGATGAAGGGTGGGTCTCACGCAATCGGAGGCTGTGAACCATGTCAGGTGGGGAACCAAGCAGCATTAAGCGGTTTATCCGGTGTGCCGTGAGGCAACCTGCCCGGAGCAGTGGCGGCGGTTACCGTGTGTATCGTCATTTTCGAGCGGAGGGTGTATGGCTCTTTCAGACGCGATGAGTATTCTTTTTACGCTTCGGCGCGTGCGGAGATTTTGTGCCGCCGCGTCTTTTTTTTGAAAAAGGCAATGGCTGTCGCGGAAGGGGGAGAAAAATGTCTGATTATATCGCGCTGTATCGCAAATGGCGACCGGTGAACTTTGACGATGTATGCGGGCAGGATGCCGTAACCGATGTACTGAAGTATGAGGTGAAAAACGGGAAAATATCGCACGCGTACCTTTTCTGTGGCTCGAGAGGAACCGGCAAGACAAGCTGTGCAAGAATACTTGCGAAGGCTGTCAACTGTCTGCACCCCATAAACGGGAATCCGTGCAATGAGTGTGAGGCGTGCCGCAGCATAGATGCAGGCACCGCGCTCGATGTCATTGAAATGGACGCAGCAAGCAACAACGGCGTTGACAATGTTCGCGACATGAAGGATGAAATAGCATTTACTCCGGCGATACTCAAGTACCGCGTCTACATTATAGACGAGGTTCATATGATGTCCGGTGCGGCATTTAACGCGCTTTTGAAAACTCTTGAAGAGCCTCCGGCATATGTGGTTTTCATACTTGCCACGACGGAATTCAATAAGCTGCCGACGACCATTGTGTCGCGCTGTCAGAGATTTGATTTTCGCCGCATGACCTCCGATGTAATTATAGCTCGACTTATGAAAATAGCCTCTGCTGAGGGAATAGAACTCACCGATGACGGCGCCCGTGTCATAGCGAGGGCGGCGCAGGGGGGAATGCGCGATGCCGTCAGCCTTCTTGAATTATGTGCCGGAAAGCACACCCGCATAGATGAAAAATTCGTGGCTGAAAACCTCGGGATAGGGAGCCGTGACTCTGTATATTCACTTATATCAGCGGTGCTCACCGCCGACTATTCCGGAATATATGACACTGTCCGCTCAATATCAATGGCGAGCGGTGATATAGCTGTGTTCTGGCAGGAGCTCCTTGACGCTTACCGGGATATGCTCGTTGTTAAGAACACGGCGGAGGCGAAAGGCTATCTCGACCTCACCGATACAGAATATGAGAAACTCCGCGAGCTGGCGGGGAACTTTACATCGCGTGCCCTTGATTACCATATTTCCGTGATACGGAACGCTATGGCGGATATGCTCCGCGCTCCCGCAGCAAAACGGGCGATTGCGGAGATAGCGCTTACCGAAATGGCAAATCCGAAGCTCGAGAAAACACCGCAGGCGCTCTCCGTGCGCGTTGAGGATCTGGAACGCACGGTAGCTATGATGAAAATGGGGGTCGTGGCGATAAAGCCCGTCGGCGCTGAACAGCCGAAGACGACCGACAAACAACAGCCGGCAACGGCGGAAAGTGTGTCACCCGCCGCGATGACAGGTGGCGACAGCGCGAAATACCTCGGTTGGGGTGATGTGGTTACGAGAATAGGGGAACTTAAGAAATCCCTTGCCGTGCAATTCGACGGCTCGGCAGCATACAGAACCGATAACCACTTTACGGTCTATATGAATCGCTTTTTCGCTCCGCGACTTGCGGCGAACGATGAAAATATCGCTCTCCTGCGCGGGAGCATTGCGGAGCGCGAGGGACTCACGATACAGGATGTATCGGTAGAGGTGCGCTCATCAGACGAAAAAAAAGAGGAAACCGCGACATCAGATCTTGACAGTATATTTTGACAGGCAACATTGAAAAACGAAAAAATGAAAATGAAAAAAGAAATTATTAAAACAACGAATTGCCGTAATAAACAACGGCAGAATAATGGAGGAATAGTATGAAGGTCAGAATACCGCAGGGCGGCGGAGCATCCAATATGCAGTCCATGCTCAAACAGGCACAGAAAATGCAGGAGGACATGGCGCAGAAACAGGAGGAGCTCGAGGCGCGCGAGTACGATATCTCCGCGGGAGGCGGAGTTGTCAATGTGAAGATCAACGGCAAAAAGGAGATACTTGCCGTAAAACTTTCACCCGAGGTTGTTGACCCCGACGATATTGAGACGCTTGAAGATCTGATAGTCGCGGCGATTAACGAAGCAATTAAGAAGGTTGAGGCTGTCTCCGCAGAGGAGATGCAGCAGATTACCGGGGCGCTGAACCTTCCCGAAATGTTCTGATGGCAGAGTTCATAGCGCCGATACAACGGCTTATTGAAGAGTTCCGCCGCCTGCCCGGTGTAGGTGCCAAGACCGCGGCAAGATATGCGTTCGCAGTTCTTAATTTCAGCGAAGAGGATGCGGACGGATTTGCCGAGGCGATAAAGGGGGTAAAGCGCGACGTGTACATCTGCCCGGTCTGCGGCGGCTTGTCCTCACGCGAGGGCGAATGTGACATATGCTCAGACCAGACACGCGACGCCGGTGTGATATGTGTTGTAGAGAATGCCAAGGATGTCATGACAATGGAGCGGGTGCGCGGCTATCGCGGACTATATCATGTTCTCGGCGGAGTTCTTTCTCCGCTTGATAATATAACTCCGGACAAGCTCAATATAGACAAGCTCATCTCCCGTGTCGCGGAGGGAAATGTCCGCGAGGTCATAATAGCGACAAACCCGACGCCTGCCGGAGATACCACGGCGGGCTATCTCGCAAATCTGCTTGAAGAATACGGCGTTTCGGTCTCGCGGCTCGCGTACGGTATACCGGTCGGTGCCGACATAGAGTATGCGGACGAAATGACGCTTTACCGTGCCATGGAGGGCAGGCGCTCTCTCGGCTGACACTTTTGAAAGAATAGTATGAGAAAAACAACAGGAATTTTTGTGCGCCTCTCGGCGCTTGTACTTCTTCTTGCCGTTGTCCTTTCGTCCTTCGCTGCGTGTACCCTCATTGACGAGGTAAAAAATCTGCTCGGCATTGATACAGACAGCGGGGATAATGGCGGAAATACCGAGGTGAGCGGTGATCTTACCGTTCATTTCATAGATATAGGGCAGGGGGATGCCATACTTATCCGCCAGGGGACCCAGAACATGCTTATTGACGCCGGGGATACGGACAACTCAAACCGCAAGAAGCTCCTCGCGTACATGGAGGATCTCGGGATAGAGACAATTGACTGGCTTATCCTGACTCACCCGGATGCGGACCACATAGGAGGCGCCGCGGATGTTATAAACAAATTCACGGTTATGCGTTGCGTCATGCCGGATGCCGAAAAGAGCACAGCGACATTCACAAGACTTATGGACGCGCTCGAGAAGAGCAAGGACACCGAGGTCATACAGGCCGTCTCCGGGTATTCGTTCAAGCTCGGCACGGCGGAGTGCCTCCTTCTCGCTCCGATCTCGGAAAAGTATTCAGATACCAACAATTACAGTGCGGTTCTGCGCCTGACCTACGGAACAAAGCGGATGATATTCTCCGGTGACGCAGAACGCGAGTCAGAAGAGGAGATACTCAAAAAATATCCGGCGTCCGATCTGAAATGCGATCTTCTGAAGCTCGGACATCATGGCTCGTCCACCTCATCGACGGATGAGTACCTCGACGCGATCTCTCCGAGCTATGCCGTTATCTCCTGCGGAACCGGAAATAAGTACGGTCATCCGCACAAGGAAACCATGACCAAACTTTCTGAGAGAGGTATAACCGTATACAGAACGGATACGATGGGGACGATTATCCTCACTACCGACGGCACAACAATGCGTTTTCAGACGGAAAAATAATCAGACTACGGAACATTTGTATTTCAGTCGCAGATTGTCGGCTATCATGGCGATAAATTCGCTGTTGGTCGGCTTTCCGCGGCTGTTTTGTATTGTGTAGCCAAAGAAAGAATTGAGTGTGTCTACATCGCCTCTGTCCCATGCCACTTCGATTGCATGGCGGATAGCGCGCTCAACGCGGGAGGTGGTTGTCTGATACTTTTTGGCAACCGTCGGGTAGAGAACCTTTGTTACGGAGTTGATTATATCATTGTCGTTGATAGTCAGAAGAATTGCCGTGCGCAGATACTGATATCCCTTGATATGCGCGGGGACACCTATCTGATGAATTACCTTCGTGACCTGTGACTCCATGTCGGCGTCATCTCCGGCGAGCTGCATAGCTCCGAACTTTTCCTTTATCCCTGCAAGTGAGGTTATGTGGGATACGAGGGAGGATGTGTTAAAGGGTTTCAGAATGCAGGAATCCGCGCCCGCCTCAGAGGCTTCGAGGAGCAGATTCTGTTTATTGACAGCCGACATGAGTATGAATGAGGGGCGGGGCTTCCCGGGCTGACTTCTCGTCGCGCGGATAACTCCTATTCCGTCGACCTTCGACATCCAGAGGTCGACTATCGCGACATCGTAATCGCCGTTATGTAGCATGCGGCATGCCGCCTCTCCGTCCTTCGCCTCGTCAACACTCCGGAAGCCGGACTTCGTGAGATTTTCCTTGAGCTTCGCTCTTTCGTCGCTGTTCTCGTCACACAGCAGAATTTTGATTGTGTTTTCCATAATGCACTCCTTTTTGATTACATATTTGTCATTTACTGGGAACAACTACATTTTACCAGACAAATTGTCAAAAATCAAGAGGTTTTACCATAAAATGTTAAACAAAAATTTCTGCCATAATATGGTACAAATAACCAATTGTGACAATTATTTAACATTCATTGACAAAAAGTGACCGGATACGACAAAACAGCGGTAGGCGGCGCCTGTGTTCGCTTCATTGTTACCTCCGTTTTCTCAAGGTCATTGCATAGGGACTGACATTGCATAGAATTGACAGTATAGTACTTTATATATCAGATATAGAAAAATAGCATAAGTTATAATTGTAAAAATTCTTTTACAGGTATTGAAAAGGGATATATGCTTGTGATATAATGCATTTGTGAGAAGTTGGACTTTTATCTGATTTCCACACCAAGACAGGATAATGATAATATAATAAGGAGATATACTATGAACGCAAATGTAACCAAGAACAAGTATGTCAACGAGTGGATCTCCGAGATGGCTGACCTTGTCAAGCCCTCTGAGATTATCCTCATCGACGGCTCGGAAGAGCAGGCAGAGCGCCTTCGCAAGATCGCGGTAGAGAGCGGAGAGCTCATAAAGCTTAACGAAGAGAAGCTCCCCGGGTGCTATCTGCACAGAACTGCGGTAAACGATGTCGCGAGAGTTGAGAACAGGACATTCATTTGCACCCGCAAGAAAGAGGATGCCGGAAACATCAATAACTGGATGGATCCCAAAGAGTGCTACGAGAAGCTCTCGAAACTCTATGCCGGATCGTACAAGGGAAAGCCCATGTATGTTATCCCGTATTCGATGTCTGTTGTAGGTTCTCACTTTGCAAAGTACGGCATTGAGCTTACTGATTCTATATATGTTGTTCTCAACATGCTCATAATGACCAGAGTTGGCACGAATGTTCTTGACGCTCTCGGTGACAGTGCCGATTTCGTAAAGGGACTTCACGCCTGTGCAAATGTCGATGAAAACAACAGATACATATGCCACTTCCCGGAGGACAATACCATATGGTCGGTTAACTCCGCATACGGCGGAAACGTTCTTCTCGGCAAGAAGTGCTTTGCGCTTCGTATCGCTTCCTACCTCGGACGCAAGGAAAACTGGATGGCAGAGCATATGCTTATCCTCGGTGTTCAGGACCCGAAGGGCGATATAAAGTATGTAACTGCAGCATTCCCGTCGGCATGCGGTAAGACTAACCTTGCAATGATAATACCGCCCGAGATCTATAAGAAGCAGGGATATAAGACATGGTGCGTCGGCGATGATATCGCATGGCTCCGCGTCGGCGAGGACGGCAGACTCTGGGCGGTCAATCCCGAGAACGGATTCTTCGGAGTCGCGCCCGGAACCAACGAGCACTCCAACCCCAACGCGCTGCATACCTGCATGCGTGACACAATATTCACGAATGTTGCTCACAATCTCTCTGACAACACCGTATGGTGGGAGGGACTTACTGAGGAGCTCCCGACCGATGTTATCGACTGGAAGGGCAATAAGTGGGATCCTGCGAAGTATGATAAAAAGGATAAGACCACATGCGCCGCTCATCCCAACTCGAGATTTACCGCAAAGGCAGCTAACTGCCCGTGTCTGTCAGACAAGTTCAATGACCCTGCGGGCGTTCCCGTAACGGCTATTATATTCGGTGGCAGACGCGCAAAGACCGCACCGCTGGTTTATCAGTCGACAAGCTGGCAGAACGGTGTGTTCGTCGGTTCTATAATGGCTTCCGAGACCACTGCCGCCGCGGCAGGCGCTGTCGGTGTCGTGCGTCACGATCCTATGGCTATGCGTCCGTTTGTCGGATATGACATGGGTGACTACTGGCAGCACTGGCTCGATATGGGCAAGATTATAAAGAACCCGCCGAAGATTTTCCATGTAAACTGGTTCCGCACCGATTCCGAGGGGCACTTCATCTGGCCGGGCTTCGGCGACAACATGCGCGTTGTGATGTGGATACTCGCTCGCTGCGAGGGCAAGGCTGATGCCGTTGAGACTCCCATAGGATATGTTCCTACCGTTGACGGAATAAATACCGAGGGACTCAACATCTCGAAGGAGACAATGAAAGAGCTTCTCTCTGTCGACAAGGAGCTGTGGCTTGAGGACTGCAAGGGAATACGCGAGTTCTACAAGCAGGTCGGCGACAGAGTTCCGAAGGAACTTTACGACGAGCTTGACTCTCTTGAAAAAAGACTTGCAAAATAATCACACATGTGATATACTTGTCCTGTAAGACTAACAGAAAGCATACGGAGGGAAGTATATGAAAAAAATTATTGCACTGTGCCTTGTGGTAATGCTGGTCGCTTTTTGCGCGGTTGCATGCACGGGCGGCAATGATAACGGAAACAACGGTGATAACGGAAATTCTGGTGATAATTCCGGCAATAACGGCGGGGTGTTTAATCCCGATAACGGTAATGATCCGGTTGAGCTTCCGATAATAGACCTTCCTGACGGTAACTGATATTCAGATTTACGGGAAAAAGGGAAGAGGCACTTTTGCGGTGCCCCTTCCTTTTTGTATTTGTATGTACCTCACTTTGTGTAGAGAGCGTATCCGAAGGCAATCAGCGCGGCAATCAGTCCCTGCACAAATTTTATCAAAGCATATTTCTTCATTCGTAAACCTGCCGGCAGGACAAATGCCGCCGCCTGCATATACACCGAAATTCCGGAAAATGCAACGGCAAAGGCAGTCATAGGAAAAGCAATTTTTTGAGAAAACTTCAACTGGGACGAAAGAAAATGTGCCGCGTTTCCGACCTCGAGAAAAGACAGAACGGAGCCGCATATTATCCCGTCGCCTATTACGGTGCGGATAATATTTGACACGGCAGAGAAAAAGAGAATATAGGCGCAGACAATTACGGTGTTTATTCCGGCAGCCCGTACAGAAGAAACAAAAGAAAAAGTCTGCCCGACATTATTTTTACAATTTGGACTTTTTATTTGATTTGGACGGAATATAAAGCCGACTGCTATCGCCGAGATAACGGTAACGAGGTAAAGCGCCACCCCGTCTTTTATGCTGCCGCGCATACCCGTGCCTATCCCGCTTATTATGAATGCGGGCCCCGTATTGTTCGAAAAGGCTATAAGCACCTCGGCTTCATCCCGCGTTATTTTCCCCTGTGAATACAGGTCAGTTGCACATTTTGCGCCGAGCGGAAAACCGCATAGTATGCCGCAGATAAATGCGCTGATGCCTGCACTCGGAATATGAAATACGCGCTCGAAAAGACTGCCCGCGTGCTTCAACTTACCGAAGTCACAACAGGAAGCAACTGCGTCCGAGATTATCATAAACGGAAAAACAGCCGGTATTATCGCGCTCC
>CALDMI010000364.1 GCA_937914815.1 uncultured Clostridia bacterium | reverse complement strand
CGATCGAGGTCGAGGACTTCGGGCGCGGCGTCCCACTCGGATATAACGAAAAAGAGAAGCGCTGGAACTGGGAGCTCGTGTTCTGTGAGCTCTATGCCGGCGGAAAATACGATAACAACGACGGTAACTCCGCATATGAGTTTTCCCTCGGACTGAACGGTCTCGGTGCCACCGCGACCCAGTATTCGAGTGAGTATATGGAGGTCGCGTCCTATAACGGAAAGACGGTCTCCGAGATGAGTTTCCGAAAGGGAAAGCCAAAAGGCGAGCTCCGCGTCCGCGACATAGACGCGAAGAGCGGTAAAAAGACCGGATCGATAATCCGCTGGCGCCCCGACCTCGAGGTGTTCAAGGAGATAGATATCCCGGTCGAGTTCCTTTCCGCAACCCTGCGCAGACAGGCGTTTGTAAACGCCGGAATACACTTCATCCTCGAGGTGGAGGGAGAGCGGGGAAAATTTGAAACCTCCGAGTACTTCTACCAGAACGGCGTCGCCGACTATATCGCCGAGATAACCGAGGGGATAGCGACGACCGCCCCCGTCCTCTGGCGCCTTGAAACAAAGGGACGCGACAGGGAGGATATGCCGGATTATAAGCTGAAAGCCGAGATAACCTTCTGCTTTGCGAAATCCGGAATGGCGGAGTACTATCATAACTCCTCGTTCCTTGAGTATGGCGGAGCCCCGGATAAGGCGGTGCGCAACGCGTTTACTTACGCTATAGACAAATACATAAAGGCACAGAACAAATACACGAAGAACGAGTCGAAAATATCCTTCCAGGATATATCGGACAACCTCGCCGTGATAGTCAACTCCGCGTCCACGCAGACCTCGTACGAAAACCAGACCAAAAAGGCAATCACAAACGCATTTATACAGAAAGCTCTGACCGACTTCATAAAGACGAACCTTGAGATATATCTGACCGAAAATCAGACGACGGCACAGGCGATAATTAACCAGGTGCTCGTCAATAAGCGCGCCCGCGAGTCTGCGGAGCGGACGAAGGTCGATATAAAGAAAAAGCTCGCCGGAAATATGGATGTCTCGAACAGAGTGGAGAAGTTTGTGCCCTGCCGGTCAAAGGACCCCGCCGTGCGCGAGGTGTATATCGTCGAGGGAGATTCGGCTATGTCGAGCTGTAAGCTCGGCAGAAATGCGGAGTTCCAGGCGATAATCCCGGTAAGAGGAAAAACCCTCAACTGTATGAAGAGCACCTACGACAAGATCTTCTCGAGCGATATAATCGTCGACCTTCTGAAGGTCATAGGCTGCGGAGTTGAGGTAAAGGCGAAGAAATCCGAGCTCGCGACATTTGATATAAACGCACTGAAATGGAATAAAATAATCATATGCACGGATGCGGATGAGGACGGCTTCCAGATAAGGACGCTTCTTCTGACGATGTTCTACCGCCTGCTCCCGACGCTTATAAACGAGGGGAAGATATTTATAGCCGAGTCGCCGCTCTTTGAGATAACCTGCGGACAGGACACATACTTTGCGTATAACGAGCCGGAGAAGGCGGAGATAATATCGAAACTCGGCGGTAAAAAATACAAGCTTCAGCGGTCAAAGGGACTCGGAGAAAATGACCCGGATATGATGTGGCGAACGACAATGTGCCCGCAGACACGGCGGCTCATAGCCGTCACCCCGGCAGACGCGGAGGAGACCGCCCGCATGTTTGATGTCCTCCTCGGCGATGCATTGCAGGAGAGAAAGCGGTATATCACCGAGTTCGGGCATCTCTATATGAAGGACGCGGACATCTGACGCTTCGCGTATCAAATAGCTAACAAAATTATATTTTCCATATAAAATGAAAGGCAGAAATATGGTACAGCTTAGAAAATCATCAAAATTTTCCGGAGTTGAGGGACCCCTTCTCACCATCGTTATGGACGGCGTCGGTCTCTCGAAGAACAAGGACGGAAACGCGGTTATGGCGGCAGATACGCCGACCCTCGACCGTCTTATGCGTGACTATCCGCACCTTGCGATAAAGGCGCACGGCACGGCGGTAGGTCTCCCGACGGACGACGATATGGGAAACTCGGAGGTAGGGCATAACGCTCTCGGCTCCGGTCAGGTGTTCGCACAGGGCGCAAAGCTCGTTTCAAATTCCATTACATCCGGCAAGATATTTGAGTCGGAGACATGGAAGGCACTTACCGCCCGCGTCGCAAACGGCGGCACGCTCCACTTCATAGGGCTTTTCTCCGACGGAAATGTTCATTCTCATATCGACCACCTGAAAGCTATGGTAACAGAGGCGAAGACCGAGGGAGTTCACCGCGTGAGAATACACATTCTCCTTGACGGGCGCGATGTCGGTGAGACGAGCGCGCTTGACTATATCCGTCCCTTCGAGGAGTTCCTTGCCGGGCTCCGTTCGCCGGATTTCGATGTCATGATAGCCTCCGGCGGCGGGCGCATGCAGATAACCATGGACAGATATGAGGCAAACTGGAATATGGTAAAGCTCGGTTGGGAGACGCATGTTCTCGGCGAGGGGCGGCAGTTCGCAACTGCAGAGGACGCGGTAAAGACCTATCGCGACGAGTATCATGTCATAGACCAGGACCTTCCTCCGTTCGTTATAGCGAAGGACGGGGCGCCCGTCGGAACCATTGAGGACGGCGACAGCGTCGTGTTCTTCAACTTCCGCGGCGACCGCGCGATAGAGATCTCAAAGGCGTTTGAGGGCGGGGCTGATTTTGATAAATTCGACCGTAAGCGCGTACCCGATGTCCTCTATGCCGGTATGCTTGAGTATGACGGCGACCTCCATGTCCCGCATAACTATCTTGTAAATCCCCCGGAGATAACCAATACACAGACCGAGTATCTTGTATCCGCAGGAATAAACGAGCTCGCAATCTCCGAGACACAGAAATTCGGACATGTAACCTACTTCTGGAACGGTAACAAGTCCGGTAAGTTCTCCGAGGAGCTCGAGACATATATCGAGGTTCCCTCCGATGTCGTCCCGTTTGAACAGCGCCCGTGGATGAAGTGCGCCGAGATCACCGACAAGCTTATAGAGTGCCTGCGCTCCGGAAAGTATAAGTACCTCCGCGTCAATTTCCCGAACGGGGATATGGTGGGGCACACCGGCTCCTTCCCGGCGACAGAGTGCTCGATGGAGGCTCTCGACCTTCAGCTTGCGCGCCTTCTCCGCGTGGTTGATGAGCTGCACGGTGTCGCTCTCATAACCGCCGACCACGGAAACGCGGATGAGATGTACGAGATAGATAAAAAGACCGGTATGGCAAAGCATAACAAGGACGGTAGCCCGAAGGCTAAGACGAGCCATACTCTGAACCCCGTTCCGTTCATAGTCTACGACAACTTCACATCGGATAAGTATCGTGTAAAGACTGAGAGAGGGGACTTCGGTCTTTCCTCCGTTGCCGCAACTACGGTGAATCTTCTCGGATATGAGGCGCCGCAGATGTGGGACGAATCCATGGTTGAGCTCTGATCCGGCGTTGCAGATTCGGTAAGACCGGAAAAATGGGATTTTTCCTATTGCCGACCGCGGGACTTGCCGTATATCAAAACTAAAATTTAATCTCGGGAGCCGCGCGAAACATGTTTTTCGCGCGGCTTTTCATCGTTTTCGGCACACATTTTTCCCGACTCACATAATAGACTGGTATAAAGTGTATATTTATCTCTAAAATAAAAATAAAAGATTTGTTTTGTTCATACTTTTGAAACAATTATCTGCTACAATAGTGCACGCTTTATATAGGAGATAAATTTATACAATAATCATAAAGAGGTAATATAACGCATGCTATTCGACAATTTGGCGGTAATGCATAAGTCGTTCGGCGCGGGACATGTGGTGTCCAAAAACGGGAAATATATCACTGTAAAGTTTGATAAGGTCCAGAAGGTATTTGTATATCCGGATGTTTTTGAAAATTACATGACGCTGACAGACGGGACGCTTTCCCCGGAGATACTCGCCGATATAGAGGCGGAGAGAACGGAGAGGGAGCGCATCAGGGCGGAGAAGGAGGAGGAAAACCTCCGCGCCATGACAAAGGGAATAGTAATTCCCGGTAAGGAAATTCTCCCCGAGGCAGATGAGGATGAGGAGCACAAATCCTCGCAGGAGGAATTCTGATACAAAACAGAAAAAAGGAGTCCACAGGGGCTCCTTTTTTCTTGACATTTGCCCGCGCATGTTATATAATCGGGGTGACAGGAAAAATGCGGCGCGTGCCGCAATACATTCAACACAACCGATTGTAAGGAGATTTTATGAGCAAGCAGAAGATCGATGTCGGCGCTTTTATATGGCCATCATATACGGGTCATGAGCCGAGGACGACTATGTTCTGGACGGAGGGACACGGAGAGTGGGAGACCGTCAGAGACGCAAGGCCGAAGTTCCCGGGGCACCAGTGGCCGAGAAAGCCGCTCCTCGGATATAAGGATGAGGCAGAGCCGGAGACAATGGAGGAACAGATAGACCTCGCCCTCTCTCACGGCGTAAATGTCTTTAT
>CALDMI010000363.1 GCA_937914815.1 uncultured Clostridia bacterium | reverse complement strand
GCCGCGCGAGGGAAAGAATATGTTTATAAAATACTGAATGAAAGCGCGCGCGACCCTTTTCTTGTCGGCTATGCATGGCACCTGCCGCGGAAAATCGATGATAACGGTCTTTTGCGTATGAAGCGTGCGGCGGAACATATAATCGGCAAGCACGATTTCACCTCCTTTATGTCGGATGGATCGCGGATAACCGACGCTGTGCGGACCGTCACATCTCTTGACATATCGCGCGACGGAGGCATAATAACAGTAACGGTGTCAGCCGACGGATTCCTTTACAACATGGTCAGGATAATTGTGGGGACACTGACGGATATCGCATTCGGCAGAATGGAGCCGGAGGATATACCTCGCATACTTGACGCGAGAAACCGCGCCATCGCCGGAACCACAGCGCCGCCGGACGGTCTGTATCTTAACCGCGTATTCTATTGAAAATTTTCCTGTTATTCCGCAAATTTACCGGCATATAATCACCCCACGGTTGGCAAGATTAAAATGACTGCTATCCGTGGGGGGATTTTTATGAAAAAAGAAAGGCGCGCTTCCGGATTTATAAAAGTATTGGCGATAGTCGTAACCGTTACTGCGGTCCTTACGGCTGCAACGGCGATATTTATTTGCGTTTTTTCCGCGCGCCATGTCGACAGCGAAAAGGACGAGCTTCTCTTTCAGGCGGCAAAGAGCGGGAACATAACGACATTCTTTGCTATTGTAAACGGAGAGGAGCGACAGATAGCAGAGCTTTCACTCGCCGACGGAAAGAAAACATGGTATTCCTCCGACGAAATTCCCGAGACGATGAAAAAGGCATTTGTATCAGCGGAGGACCGGAGGTTTTATTCCCATGCAGGCTTTGATGTGAAGCGACTTGCCGGTGCAGCTCTCGGATACATTACCGGAAAGGCGAGCTACGGAGGCTCAACGATAACACAGCAGGTCATAAAGAATATCAGCGGGGACAGCGAACGCACACTGGGAAGAAAGCTGAGCGAGATCATACGCGCTGTGAGGCTTGAGCGCAGACATACAAAAACCGAGATACTCGAGGTCTACATGAATATAGTTCCTCTCGGCGAAAACACGGTTGGTGTCGGACGGGGGGCATATGTCTATTTCGGAAAAGAGCCCGCAGAGCTCACGCTTGCAGAGGCAGCAACGCTTGTAGGAATAACAAATGCCCCGACAAAATATAATCCTTATATAAATCCCGCGGCTTGTGTTAAGAGAAGAAACACGGTTCTTTATACAATGCTTGACTGCGGCGAGATAACGCAAGAAGAGTATAATGCCGCATGCGAGGCGCCGCTCACGCTTTCTGAGCGCGGTGAACACGGATATAAGGTAAATTCATGGTTTATTGAAACGGTCTGTTCTGATATAGTCCGGGACCTGATGTCCCGCGTTGGGATGAGCGAGGGAACAGCCCGGACTCTCCTTGAGTGCGGAGGGCTGAAGGTTATAACCACAGAAAATCCGGAGGTACAGGAGATACTTGAAAAATTCTTCACGGATGAGAGAAATCTTCCGGGCGAGGTTTCGGACGGCTTACAGATTGCGATGTCTGTCTCGGATTCCTCTACGGGGGAGCTCGTCGGTATAATCGGGCAGTGTGGTATAAAGAGCGGGAACAAGCTTGCAAACCACGCGATGATACCACACACACCCGGCTCATCTCTGAAGCCTCTGGCGCTTTACGCGCCACTTATAGACAGCCGCCGGATAAGTGTTGCGGAGGTTTTTGACGATGTTCCGGAGAGTTTTACCGGGGCGAGCATGACCCCGTATCCCCATAATTCACCGGATGTGTATGACGGTCTCATAACCGTGCGCGATGCTCTCGCAAAATCAAAAAACACGGTTGCGCTGAAGCTTTCACAGATACGAGGACTCCCGCAAATATACAGAGACCTGAATGATGATTTCGGATTTACAACTCTTGTATACGAAAAGCAGGACGGCAATGGCAGAAGACTTACCGATATTGCGGCGGCGCCATTGGCACTCGGTCAGCTTACGGACGGGCTCCCGCTCCGAGAGCTGACGCACGCATATACCGTCTTTCCCGGCGACGGCTCGATAGGCGGCGACATCTCATATTACAGCGTCAGTGATTTTGCAGGAAATATTCTGCTTGAAAATAAAGCTGTAAAAAGGCAAATTTACAGTGAAGAGACCGCGCGCGTAATGTGTCAGGCACTTTCCGGCGTAACGGAATTCGGAACTGCTGCCGGGGTACGGCTGAAATACAGTGTCGATACTGCGGGGAAAACCGGAACGAGCGGAGGAGACCTTGACAGACTGTTTATAGGCTTTACACCGTATTATACAGCCGGAATATGGTACGGATGTGCGGGAGAGCATGAGCCACGCCCGCTTGGCAAGCTGTCACGCTCACATGTTGCTTTGTGGGATGACATAATGTGTTCTCTTCACGACACGGTTATTGACGACTCCGAGCCGAGGAGCTTTTCAACCGATGGGCTGGTGCATGCCGAGTTCTGCCGTGACTCGGGAAAACTATGTACCGTTTCTTGCGCTCTCGACCCTCGCGGCGAGAGGAGAGAGGACGGATACTTTATTCCGGGGACGGAGCCGACGGAGGAGTGTGACGCGCATATAACTGTTCTTTACGATACGCTCACCTCTGCAATAGCCTGTCCGTGCTGTCCCGACGAATATCTTGTGCCCATATCACTTGTAAAGGTTCCGGAGCGCAAATTCCCATGTGAAATAACGGTAACAGACGCGGAATATGCCTATTATGATCTGCCGGAGGACGCAAAAGCGGGAGACAGCTACGACATACCTTATTATATCTACACTATTCCGGATGGGGTATATGTCGGGCGCGGAAAAAGAAAAAAGCAGTACAACAGCTACTGCTACATTCATTCGGACGGATATTCGGAATATGAAGAATAAAATACGGGGTTGCGACATTCGGCGCGACCCCGTTTCCCGTGTTCGGTTATCACATACCACAGTATTCGATTTTATGTGATACAAGCCGTCCATTGTCGTAAACGAGTTTAAGTGAGAAGAAACGCGGCTCTGTATCGAGTAGACGGAGGAATATTGCGTCTCCCTCCCACATCGGCAGCTCCGACAGACGCGACTTGGGGTAAAATTCAAGAACTCCTTCGTCACAGTCATTCCGTAGTCTGCCGGTATATTCAGTACATGTAAAAAGGTGCATAAGCTCGTAATTTTCCGGAGATTCCATGGGATAAAAGGTGACTATCCCGCGATAATCAAGCCGCGTCGGAGTAAGACCTGTCTCCTCCGAAATCTCCCGCAGAGCACATTCATGCGGGCTCTCGCCGGGCTCGAACTTGCCGCCTATTCCGACCCATTTATCGCGGTTTATATCATTTTCTTTTTTTATTCTGTGAAGCATAAGGTATGCGCCGTCCCGCTCTATGTAGCATAATGTCGTATTGTACATGCAGAAACCTCCGTTCTGGTTATATTTTAACATGGAGACCGCCGAAAAACAAGAGAAATTCAGTCAATATTTTTTTGTTTTTCCGATTGACAAAAAAGAAATTGTGAGTA
>CALDMI010000362.1 GCA_937914815.1 uncultured Clostridia bacterium | reverse complement strand
AAGAATCTCCGTAAGGTTACTCTGCCGTCCTCCCTGCGCCTTATATCCGCGTCCGCATTTGCGGAGTGCCCGGCGCTTATGTCCGTGACGATACCGTTCGGGGTTACGAACATAATGGACGAGGCGTTCATGGCGTGCCCCTCCCTCGGGACCGTGAGCCTGCCGGACAGCGTAAAGAGAATAGGGGAGGGCTGCTTTGAGGCGTGCGCCTCGCTCTCCCGCATCCGCCTGTCGGAGTCGCTCGAGACCGTCGGCGCGGGCGCCTTTGCCTATTGCTTCAATCTTCACGATGTAACAGTGCCGGACAGCTGCTATCTTATAGAGTTCAACGCGTTTGCCGGGTGCTATGCCCTCTCCGGGGTGAAGCTGTCGGCAAATATGGGACTTATCGATGAGTCGCTATTTGAGGGCTGTCGCTCGCTCGAGACGGTGGATCTCCCGGCAAATCTCTTCCGTATAGGTCGCCGCGCGTTCAAGGGCTGCACATCGCTCACCTCTCTTATACTTCCCGTGAACCTGCGCGAGATAGGGCTTGACGCCTTTGACGGCTGCAAGTCGCTGAAAAGAATAGCGATACCGCGGGATATGCGTGAGATAGAGGACTGTGAGGTGTTCGGCGGGTGCGACGCGCTCGCGGAGATATCATACGGTGGCTCGAAGAACGAGTGGCAGACGCTCACCGGAGGGCGCGAGATAACAATAGAGCGGGGAGACATGACGGTTTTCTCTCCGCGCATGACCTTTCTTGACATTAAGGAACTATGAGATACAGATGCCTTTGCCTTGACCATGACGACACCGTCGTCGACAGCACGAGGACGATACATTATCCGTCCTTTGTCGAATACCTCCGGCTGACCCGCCCGGAGATTTCGGACAGGTATTCCTTTGAGGATTACATGCGCTATAACTTCTCTCCCGGGGTCGTCGCGTTCTTTCGCGATATGATAGGAATGAGCGATGAGGAGATGGCAAAAGAGGAGAAATTCTGGGCGGATTATGTCGCCTCCCATGTCCCGTCGGTCTACCCCGGAATACGGGAGATTCTTTGGGATTTTCATACACGGGGCGGCATTATCGCCGTGGATTCTCACTCATATACAAGGTATATCGAGAGGGATTACCGCGAGAACGGGCTCCCCGCGCCGGATATCATCTACGGATGGGACCTCCCGCCCGAGAGGCGAAAGCCCGCGCCATATACCGTCCTTGATATAATGCGCCGCTTTGACCTGTCGCCGGACGATATACTTGTCGTCGACGATTCAAAGCCAGCGTATGACATGGCGCGCGCCGCCGGAGTACGGATAGCCGGGGCGGGGTGGGGCTTTTCGGTCCCCGAGATAGCTTCCTTTATGCGGGAGAAGTGTGACTATTATTGTTCCCGCGTCGACGATCTTCGGGAGATAATCGGGCTCACGCCGGCGGTTGCGTCGCATGATACAAAAAAGTAACAAAGAAAGTCCTTGATTTAGTCGCGCGTATGTGATACAATAAGGCTGTGATGTAATGAATAAAAAACCTTAAGCAAGGAGGGATGAAATATTCTCACATTAAAGGTTATTTCGAAAAACGGAGATGTGAAGCTGAAGAGCCACGGTGAGGACATTGATGTCCGCTACGGCGCGGAGTATGAGCCCGGCGATAGAATACGCGTCGAGCTTGCCGATACTCTCTTCGTAAAGCTCCGGCTTGACGACACTCTGGCAGAGTCGCTTGTCTATGTCCCGGACGGGATATTCGAGTTTCAGATTCCGTTTGATTATGAGAGGCAGGCTTGCTACGCTCCCGGGGCTTTCGGGGGAGAGAGCCACAGGCTCCGCGCGTCGGTACCCGATAATTCGGAGGTTTACGGCGAGAGGCTGATATCTCTCAATTCCCATGACAGGCACAAGGTGCCGAAGTATTTTCCGCATGCCGTTGCGAATTTCGTAACGCGGGAGGAGCCCTGCTTCTTTGAGCGCAATGCGATAGACGGAGTTGTGGACGCGACCTGCCACGGTATCTACCCCTATCATTCATGGGGCGGCGGAGTGCGCGAGGATCTTGAGTATGAGGTTCATTTCGGCAGAGAGGTTGAGGTAAACAAGGTTGTGATTTACCTCCGGGCGGACTTCCCGCACGACACCTACTGGCGCGAGATGGATATAGAGTTCTCGGATAAGTCGACGGTACACGCGACGTTTGAAAAGACCGGGGACGGACAGGCGGTAGAGTTCCCGCCGAAGAGGACCGAGTACATAAAGCTCACGAATTTTAAGCAGATGAGGCTTGAGGACGGCTCGCTCTCCTTCGCGGCGCTGAGCCAGATTGAAATCTACGGAAAATATCTTGAAGAGGAGAAAAAAGGAATGGAAGTCAGAGACGCGGCAAACGCAAAGGATGTAAAATACTATACGACAGACAGGCTGAGAGACGAGTTCCATATAGCAAATCTCTTTACCCGCGACAATATAAGAATGGTATACAGCCACACCGACAGAATAATAGTCGCCGGTATCATGCCGGTGAACGAACTGAAGCTCGAGGCGGGCAAGGAGCTCGCGGCGGATTACTTCCTTGAGCGGCGCGAGATGGGCGTCATCAATATCGGCGGTCCCGGCGTCATAATCATAGACGGCGAGGGGTATAACATGAACCCGCGCGACGGTATATATGTCGGAAGAGGGCATAAGGATGTTCATTTCAGGAGCCTTGATAAGGAGAACCTTGCGAAGTTCTATCTTGCCTCCTGCCCGGCACATAAGGAATATCCCACCGTCAAGATCGATATAACCAAGGCGAGAAAGGTCCCCTGCGGCAGCACGGTTGACTGCAACAAGAGAGTC
>CALDMI010000361.1 GCA_937914815.1 uncultured Clostridia bacterium | reverse complement strand
CCTCCGGAGTAAGTATCTGCATGAGCAGAACCTGTCTTTTCTTGTAAATCAGGTAATCGACAGCCTTTTTCCAGTTGCTGTCCGTCATGAAGTCGGAGATTATGACTGTAAGACCGTCCGCAGTCCCGCACTCGCTGCCGGTTACCGCCGCGGCGATGTCCGCCTCTCCGTCAAATTCGATATCCTCAAGCCCTGCGACGGCGCGGAAGAACGCCCGCTTTCCGACGAGGACGCCAAACGGGTCCTCCACCCCGTGCTCCCGCATGAGCTTGAATGAAACCTTGTCCGTGTTGTGCACCGAGAGGAAGCCTATCGCCGCCGCCGTCGCCGTAGCATAGGCGGCTTTCTTTTCGTCGAACTTCCCCATAGAGCCCGAGCAGTCAAGGAATATCTGTGTGTGCATCTGCCGCTCGTCGGTGAAGAGCTTCAGAAAGTACTTTTCAAACCTGCTGTAAAGATTCCAGTCTATCCGCCGTATATCGTCGCCGAGCATGTACTCGCGGTAATCGGCGAACTCGACCGTCTGTCCGTAGGTCTTTACAAGGTGCTTTCCTCCGAAGAACCCCGAGAGGTCGGAGCGGAGGTTCAGCGCGCAGGTTTCAAGACGGCTGAAAAACGCGTCGTTTAAGTAGGATGTCCTCATTCTCTTCACATCGGCGCCGCGGCGGCGCCACTCCTTGTTACTTTGGCTTTACCGGGGCGTTATCCGCGCTTTCCGGAAAACAGCCCCTTCTTCGACTCCGCCTTTGTCTCGGCGGGCTCCTTCTTCGGATTTATACCGAATCTCTCTCCGACCTCGGAGAGAATCATCTCGACTATGCTGTCGGGAGACACGCGGTCTGCGATAGCCTCGAAATTCAGCTTCATTCTGTGTCTGAATACCGGCTTTGCAAGCGCGTTTATGTCGCTGTATGAAACATTGAAGCGACCGTTCATCAGCGCCTTTACCTTAGCCGCCGATATAAGAGCCTGTCCGGCACGGGGGCTCGCGCCGAGGCGGACGTACTTTTTCGCCGCCTCGCTCGCGCAGTCGCTGTTCGGGTGTGTCGCGGAGCAGAGGGTCATAGCATATTTCATGACCTCCTCGGCGACCGGCACGGCGTTTGCCGTCTCGCGCATTTTGAGGAGCTCCTCGCCGCTGCACACGGGCTCCGAGACCTCAGCCATCGTCTTCTGCGTCATGTTGACTATCTCCATGAGCTCGTCAAGTCCCGGGTTCGGAACTATCAGATTGAACATGAAGCGGTCCATCTGCGCCTCGGGAAGCGGGTATGTACCGTCCTGCTCGATCGGGTTCTGCGTCGCGAGGACGAAGAAAGGCTCTTTCATTTTTCTCGAGACACCCATGACGGTCACCGTGTGCTCCTGCATTGCCTCAAGGAGCGCGGACTGTGTCTTCGGGGTCGCGCGGTTTATCTCGTCCGCGAGAATTATGTTACTGAAAATCGGTCCGGGCTGGAAGCGGAACTCGGAGCTCCCGTCCTCGCCCTTGACTATGATGTTTGTACCCGTTACGTCCGCGGGCATAAGGTCGGGGGTGAACTGTATACGCGAGAATGGCATGTCAAACACTCTTCCGAGCGTTCTGACAAGTCGGGTCTTTCCGACCCCGGGCACTCCCTCGAGCAGTACGTTACCGCCGGCAATCATTGCGATTACCGTCCCCTCGACGACCTCGGTCTGTCCTATGACGTCGCGGCGGATCTCTTTGAATATTTTGTCACAGCTCTCGCTGAACTGTCGGATGTTCTCCTCTGCTATCATGCTGATAATTCCTTTTCATCAATGCGGCACATCATATGCTGCCGTAGTATTTTTCGATAAATTCTTTCAGGTAGTCCGGCAGCTCTCCGCCGTTTCTGATTATCTCCATTGCCATGTCGTAGTACTGGTCGTAGACATCGCGGTAATCGGTCTTTCCGTCTATTACCTGGTTTCCGTCGGACCAGCCGCCGCCGGCGCCGTCGCCTCTGCCGTTACCCTTGCCGTCGCCCTGCTGTCCTCCGTCACCCTGACCGCTGCCGTCTCCCTTTTCTCCGTCCGAGCTTCCCTCTCCGCCGTCTCCGCCGGGTGAGCCTATCGTGGAGGATCCGTCGGTCTTACTGTCGTCGGGTACATTCTTGTCGACATCGCCCTCTTTGTTCGTGTTTCCGGTTCCGTCCCCGTCCTCGGAGTCGGAGCCGTCGCCGATTTCCTCAAATATCGCGGTGACCTCTATATCCGTATCGACCGCCCGGTCGGTTCTCGCGGGGGATTTCTCGCCGTCGCTCCACCGCACGAACATCCAGCCGTCCTCGGCTATCGCGACGACCGTTTTCGCATCGGCGCCGGAGGCGACCGTCTGATCCGGCTCGCCCTCTATATCCCCTCCGCCGTCGGTAAGATATGTGACGGTAAAGAAAATATCGTGCGTCTTGTCCCCGTTTATATCCGGGGGCGGGAGCGTCCCGGTGTCTGTGAGCGCGACGACCGTCGTCATTCCGCAGCCGAGGAAGAGCGCGACGCAGAGAACTGCGACAGCCCATTTTTTGAGGCTCATAAGCGGGAAGGAGCGCTTCACCGCCTCGGGGCTCACCTCGCTGACGCGCGCCCTCGCGTCGTCACGCTGTCTTTTCGCTATATAGGACGGGTCGTTTTCAAAGTCGAGCATTGTCACGGTTCTCTCCTCGAGCCCCATGCTGTCGACTCTCCTTGCAATATCCCGGTCATCGGGTCTGTATTTCAAAAAGTACAGGAGAACGGACGAGAGCGCAAAGGCGAGAGCGCCCGCGGAGAGCGGGAGCCACACCGCGAAGAAGCCGCAGAGCCACGCGACGAGCCCGACGGCAAACACCGTGCCGGAGCCTATCGCAAGACCGAGACCGAGGGAGTTCAGTATCCCCTCGCGCCGGAGCTTCTTTCCGTAGCCGCTGTACAGATTATCGTTTTTAAGCATTTCAAATCCTCCTTTCGGAAAAATTCGCGTAAATTTGTTCAAAATCGTGTCTGAACACTATTTGTCGTAATTATATTATACATACGCGCGCGTTTTGTAAAGTTTGACGGCAATAATTAACCCCCGGTGAAGAATGTATTAAGCCGCCGTGTATTTTTGCAATACTCCATAAAACGCAACATCAGCACCCGCCGGAAAATACCGGCGGATGCCTCTGTTTTCAGGTCATGCCATGTAGCTGTATGTGGGTCCCTCGGAGTCGTACTTTTTCGCCCAGTCGGCGTCAAAGCCCGCGGGCGCCTCGCCCTCCTTGAAGGAGAGCTTTACCGTCTGGCTCTTCGTCCAGCCGTTGAAGAGACCGCGACCGACCTTTGTGAGCGACGCGGGGAGCGACAGCTCGGTTATCGAGGTGCAGTTCTCAAATGCGAACTCGCCTATCTCGGTAAGCGTCGATGGGAGGGTCAGGGATGTGAGTGCCTTGCAGTCGACAAACGCATAGTCGCCTATCTTCTTTAGTCCCTCATTGAGCGTAACGCCCGTAAGAGCGGCGCAACCGCCGAAGGCTCTCGTGCCTATCTCGGTTACAGTCGACGGCAGAACGATGCTCGTCAGTGACGTGCAGCCGTAGAACGCGCCGTCGCCGAGTATCGTGGTTCCCTCGGGGAGGGAGACCGACGTAAGGCTCGTGCAGTTATAGAAGACACCCTTGTTGTAGTAGACGGTTTTCCATACGTTGTAATCATAAGTCGAGCCCGACTCGCCCGCCTCAAGCACGAGCGCGAGACCGTCGCGAGGAGCGAAAGTAATTCTCTTTACTCCGGTGTTCTCGAAGAGACCTGCCTTTATAATGGTTACGTCCGCGGGAATCTCGAAGCTGTCGAATTTCGCGGTCGGGAGTATGAACGCAAGCGTGTATCCGGTATCGTTCTTCATGTAGATTACGCCGTTTTCGGACTTGAAGTTCTCCGTTCCGGGCGCAAAGGTCACGCTTTCAAGAGACGTGCAACCGTCGAACATAGACGCGCTCACAGTCTTCGTGCGCGAAGGAAGCGCGACGGTGCGAAGATTCGTAAGTCCCTTGAACGCATCGGAGGCAAGAACAAGTTCTGTCCCCTTGACCTCGTTGCCCTCCGCGTCAACCTCGTAGGTAACGGATACAAGACCGGTAGCCTTTGAGAGTGACGGAAGCGATGTCAGCGACGCGGGAATGGTGAACGTAGTCTTCGCTCTCGGGAATGAGAGAATAGACATATCAGCCTTGAAGAGCACGCCGTCTATCGAGAGATAAGCCGCGTTGCCTGAGGCTACGTTAATCTCCTCAAGAGAAGAGCATGCCGAGAACAGGTTGTCGTTTCTCTCTATCGTCGCAAGAGTCGACGGGAGGTTTACAACGCGCAGAGATGTACAGCCGGTGAAGAGATAGCGCGACATATACGTCGTTCCCTCGGGGAGAGATACCGTCTCAAGATTCTGCGCATTGCGGAAGAAGCCGTACGACGAGTACCTGTTTATCATAAGCCCGGTTGCGGCATCGCGCTCCTCATATGAAACCGTCTTCAGCGCGCTGCCTGCAAACAGGTCGTACGTTCCTATCGAGGATACCGCATTGAATTCGGTCACTTCTTTCGGTATAACGAACTCGGTGCGTCCCTTCGGGAAGAACACAAGCTCCCAGTCTGCGGTATAGACCGCGCCGAACGCCACGCGGTAATCGGTTATACCGTCGGCAAGCGTTACGTCGGCAAGACTGCTGACTCCCGAAAGAATCTCAAAGAGCTTACCTGCCTTTTCGGGGGTCGCGAGGAACGCGGCGGGGACCTCATAGCTCGTCAGCCCGTCGGGCATGAAGAGTATCTCGTCCATCGCGGCGTTGTAAAGGACGTTTGCGATAGCAACAAACGCGGTGTTGCCCTCCTCAACCGTAACCGAGGTTATTTCGTAATCCTCGAAGAAGTTCTCAGAAATAGAGGTCATATCCTTCGGTATCGTGAGGTCGTGCTTTGTTGCGGGGAAGATAACGATGTTCCAGTCCGCGTCGAAGACAACGCCGTACTTCTCATGCATGGACTCGTTTGCCGAATCGACATACAGGAACTCGAGGTTATCGCAGTATGCAAACGCGGAGTCATCTATAGTCGTCAGCGATGCGGGAACGGTGAAGGATGTGAGCGACTCACAGCCCGCGAACGTGAGCATCGGAAGCTCTCTTATACCGGAGCCGAGGTTCACGGAGGTGAGCTTTCTGCATCCGTTGAACACGGAGACACCGAGAGACGTTACCGTATTCGGAAGAGTTATCGTCACAAGGTCTGTGCCGTAGAAGGCGTTATCGCCTATCGTGCTGAGCGAGCCGGGAAGAGTTATCGACTCGATCTTCACGTCTTCAAACGCATATGCGCCTATCTCGGTGAGCTTGCTGCCCTCCTCGAATATAACGGTGTGCAGCGACGTGCAGCCGGCGAAGAAGCCCCTGCCGCCGTTCTCACTGCCCGGTATAGCCGTAAGGCTCGCCGGGAGGGTTATGCTTTCAAGAGAAGAGCAGTTTCTGAAGGTTTCAAGACCAAGAGTCTCTATAACCGAGTTCTTCGCGAAGCTGACGCTCTTCAGTGCCGCACATCCGGAGAACGCCGCGTCGCCGAGAGTTCTCAGCGTCGAGGGGAGAGATACCGACTCAAGAGCGGTACAGCCCATGAACATACCGGAGCCCGTCGTAAGGAGACCCTCATTGAGGGTAGCCGATACGAGGCGCGTGCAGTTAAGGAACACGGAGTCACCGGTCTCGCGGAGAGCCGCGGGTAGCGTTACCGAACTTATTGCAGTGCCCGAGAAAGCCTGCGTACCTACGTAGCTGAGAAGACTTCCGTCCGCGAACGTAACGGAGGCAAGGCTACGGCATGAGGCAAACGCGTAAAGATTTATTGATCTGATTCTCGCGGGTATCACTACCTCGGCAAGAGCGGTTGCGTTGAACGCATAATCGCCTATGACGAGCGGCTCTGCCCCATCCCCGAAAGTTACGGAAGAGAGGTTGCTGCACGACTGGAACGCGCTCTTATCAATGAGTTTAACGGATGCGGGAATCGTTACGGAGCGAAGAGATTTATTCGCGCTGAATGCGCCGGCGTAGATTATCTCGGTTCCGGCAGGAACGGCGTAGGTCTCGTCGGTTCTCGTCGAGAGGTAGAGAAGAAGCGTCTTTCCGTCCGCAGAGAAGAGAACGCCGTCAACGGACGTATAATTCTTGTTCGCCGCGCTTACGTTGAGTGAGCGGAGCGCGCCGCAGGCATCAATCATCGACTGGTTGAAATCCTTGAGGCTCGCGGGAATTGTGAACTCGGTGAGCGAGTCACATCTCATGAACGCGCCCTCACCTATCGTATGCACGCTGTCGGGAAGAACTATCGAGCCGAGAGACGTACAGAATCTGAACGACCAGTAGCCGATCTCCTCAAGGGCGCTGTCCTCTTCAAACTCAATTCCCGTAAGTTCGCCGCAGTCATTGAATGCGTAATCGGCAATCTTCTTCACCGACTTCGGCACGGTGACCGTACCGGTTATGCCGGCGGGGCAGAAGATGAGTTCTGTCATATCGGAGTTGTACACAACGCCGTCGAATGCGGTGTACGCGCTTACGCTGCTCTCATCGCCGGAGATTACGAAACTCGTAACTTTTGACGAGAACGTATCCCTACCGTTTGCGAACGGAGCGGTAACGTTACCGTTTGCATCGGTGAAGTAGGCAAGTCTCGCCGGGAGGATAACCTCCGTTGCGCGAAGACCGGAGAACGCGCTCTCGCCTATCGTGAGGGGCGCAGTCGTTGCCGAGCCGCCAAGTTCAAACGTGAGCGAGCTTATCATCGAGGACGCGAAGGCATATGCGCCTATCGCTATCTCGGTATCGGTATTCTTTACCGACGCGGGGATAGTAACCGAGGTGAGACCTGTGCCGTAGAAGGCGTACTCGCCTATCGTCGTGAGCTTCGACGGGTTCTCGTCCGAGCCGAAGGTCACAGACTCAAGATTTGAAAGGCTTCTGAACGTATTTGCATATATCTTTGTAAGTCTCGCGGGGAGAGCTATTGACGTGAGGTCGGAATCACCGTAGAAGACGTATCCGTAAACGTCCTCGGGTCCCGAATAGCCCTCAACCGTTATCGGAAGTCCGATAGCGAGCGCATCGTCGCCGTCCTTGAACTCGACCGTATCAAAGTAGTTGCCACCGAACGCATACGCGTATATCTCGGTGACGGACGCGGGGATTGTGAGAGTCCCGGACAGTCCGACGTCCTCGAAGGCGTAACCGCCTATTGTGCGGAGCGCGGATGTCTCGGGGAATACTATCTCGTCGATGCAGGCGTTGCTGAACGCATAATCGCCTATTGAAACGAGTGCCTCGGGAATTTCAAGAACGAACGATGCATAGGCTGCAGCTTCGTCGAACGCATGCGCCCCGATGACGGTGGTGCTTCCGAGCGAGAGGCTCTCAAGGCTCTCCGTTCCGGCAAATGCGTACTCTCCGATAACTACGTTGAGACCGACCTTGAATTCAACCGTCTCAAGTTCCTCCGCCTGATAGAACGCGTAGTCGCCTACCGTAAGGTTTCCTTCCGTTCCGTTGAACACAACCGACTTCAGGCATCCCATCTCACGGAAAGCCTCTCTGCCGACGGAGGTAAGCGACGCAGGGAGCGTGAGCGTTTCTATCCAGTCCTCGCCGCGGAACGCGCCGTCCGCAATAGCGGTGACGCCGTCCGGAACGGTGAACTCGTCATTATAAAGCTTCGGGTAGAAGAGGAGAATATCCGGTGTATCGTCTGCTCTCTTCGTGTAGAGGACGCTGTCTATCGTTACAAGACGCGGGTTATCCTCGGACACGGTAAGGCTCTTTACGGTCATTCCGGCGAAGAAGTTAGTCGAGACGTCGGCATTTGCCGGGAGGGCAAGCGAATCTATCGTGCAGCCGGAGAAAACATTGTTGCCGAAAGTCAGGGTGTTCTCGCTGTCCGAGATAACGACGGTCACAGACTCGCCGAGACCGGCAAACGCATCGTTGCCCACCGACTTGAGGCTTGCGGGAAGGGTTATATCCTTGTCCTTGTACTGATTTCTGTAATTTTCGGTCATCTTGAAGGCGCCGTTTCCGATAGCCGTTACGCGGCTGCCCTCTTCAAAGGTGAAGTGATAGATATTTGTTCCGTAGAAGGCATAGTCGCCGACTGTGACGTCGGTTATACCCGCCTTGAACACGACGCCGGTAAGGCTCGTGCAGCCTGCGAACGCCGCCGTTCCGACGGAGGTAATTCTGCCGGGGAGCTCAAGCGTTTCGGGGAGGTTCGCGCCGGTGAATGCGCTGTCGCCTATCTTCGTGACTCCGGCGGGAATTTCATAATTATCTGCGCTCTTTGCTCTCGGGAAGAAGAGAAGTGCGGTTCCCTTTTCACCGAAGAGAACGCCGTCCTCGGAGGTGTAGGTTGCTCCGGTGCTCTTTGCTACCGATATACCGTAAAGGTTCTCACAGCCCTCAAACGCGCTCTGCGTTCCGGTGAACACAAGGTCGCTGCCGGACACGGCATAGGAGCGGAGGGATATGGAGGTAAGTCTTGCGGGGAGAGCTATTGTCTCGAGTGCCGTGCAGTTGAGGAACGCGCGGTCGCCTATTGCGAGCGATGCGGAGGAGGACACAAGCCCAGCGTTTTCAAATACGACGGAGGTGAGGAGCGTGCAATTTGCGAACGCCTCTGTGCCTATCTCGCGAACGCTCGTCGGGATTACTATCTTCGAGAGCTTTGAGCCCGCGAATGCCGAGCGCGGTATCATATCCACGCCGTCCGGAACGGTATATGCTCCGGTCTTTGCCACGGGCATGAGCACCGGGCGGGGAGCATGGCGGTCGTCGCTCGCTCCGCTGTCGAAGAGGACGCCGTCAGCCGAGGAATATCTCGGGGACTTCTCCTCGCCGCTCTCATAAACGGTGATGGCGCGGAGGTTCGTACAGCCGGAGAACGCGGTTTCAGCAACTCTCGTGAGAGTGTCGGGAAGTCTTATTTCAACAAGGGTCGTGCAGTCGCCGAATGCGCCGCTCACTATCTCGGTAACAGGAAGTCCGTTTAACTCTGCGGGTATGGTTACGGAGGAGACAAGGCTTATTCTCGAGCCTGCGGAGACCGCGTAGCCGTTTGCCGTCCTGTCATAGCGGAGGGTCATATCAACCCAGAACGCGTATACGGTGATATCGTCGTCCGTGTAGGTCCAGGGAGAAAGCGAGTTTCCGTATGCGTCGGTGTAAGCGATACCCGAGCCGTACGGAGCCGAATACCAGCCGCCGAACGCCATGGTAGCCGAGGGAGCCTCGGGCACGTCGAGCTTATAATCTCTGCCGTAGCGGACGGTTCCGGTCTTGTCGGTGTTGCCGTCGTTGCTGTAAATTATTCTGTACTCTTTCGGAGTGTAGTAAGCGTAGAGGACGGTCTCACCCGACTCTACGTAGTAAGTGTCGGAATACTTTCTTCCGTTAGCCTCGGCGCCGCCGGGGAGATTGTACCATGCGGAGAAGTCGTAGCCGAGCCTTGTAAGTGCGGGAAGGTCTATCGGGTCGCCGACAGCCTTGTAAAGCGTCTCTGTGTAGTTACCGCCTCTGCCGTCAAGGACGACCCTGTGTGCGGTGACGGAGATCTCCGTCCACTCGGAGAAGTAATCGCCGTTGAAGAAACGGACGGCAAGAGTGTTCTCGCCGGACTTTGTAAATGTGGTTATATCAAGGTATGCATTGCCGGCGACGGTGTTGAGTATCTCGCCGTTCATCGTAACCTCGTAGTACGCAGCGCCTATTACATTGTTCCATGTCAGTCTGCCCGCGGCATAGCCGAGAGAAGAGAGCGCGTTGTAGCGGAGGGTGAACACCTTTTCGGCAGAGCCCGCCGCGCCGTTCACCTTGAAGGTCAGGGCGTATTCCGCGCCCTCGGTAAATTCAGCGGCTCCGGCAAGGTCGACGGAGGTCTCGCCCTCCTCTACCGTGAGTGTGGTATCGCCGAGCTTCAGCTCATAGGAGGTCGCGCCGGGGATCTCGTCCCATTCGAGGCGGGTTCCGACGAGGCGGATGTTCTCCGGGAGAGCCGGAGTCTTCTTTGTAAGCGTGAGATCTGCCGCCGCAGAGGAATTATATCCGTGCGCCGCTGCGACAACCGAGAATACGTGCTCTCCGTCGGCGAGAGCCGAGAGGGAGTGTGAGGTTCCGAGAACCGTATAGGTCTTTCCGTCTACGGTGACAAAGTACATTGTCGCGCCGTCTACGGTGTTCCACGTGAGGCTGTCGCCCGAGGCCGTAAGACCGGTGACGGCGCCGAGATTTCTCTCATATGTGAACTTAGCCGTGGAGGAGGCATAGCCGTCCGCCGTCGCGGTGACGGTGAAGACTATTCCGCCCTTCTTCATCTCGCAGTTTGCGAAGTTGAAGTAGAGCGCGCTGCCGTTGTCGAACATCTCATGAACATGGAGAGAGTTTCCGCACTCGACGGTGATGTAATACTTCGTCGCACCGGTAACACCTCTGAATGTGAGCACGGACGGGTCGATTACGGTAAAGCCGCCAACGCGGTCAAGACCGCGATGTGTATATGTTCTGACTGCGGTGTCGGCAAGAGCGTTTCCGCCCGCGTCGACAGCCGTTACCTCGACGGTGTAGTCACCGGCGTCGGTAAGAGTGAGCTTGAAGTTTGTCGTGGTCGTGCGCTGTGCGTCGACAATAACCGTCCCGTCGGGAGCGGTCACGGTGACAAGGTATGCCGCGGCATTGACCTTATCCCAGCTTGCGACGCCGTCAATTACGCTGAGAGCGGGGGCATCGCAGGTCGCGGAGGCAGGCTGCCATACCGCAAAGAGGGTCGTGTCGGCATTGAACACGGTGCCGGAGGTCTCGGTGCCCTCGGTAAATCTGTAGGTGAGCTTCCCTGCCTCGTTGCGGGAGGATATCCACCAGCCGACGAACTTATAGCCGTCGCGGGTGGGAACAGGCGCGTTCCAGAGCTTGCCGCCGACGGTATAGGTCGCAGACGGGTTTGCCGCGCCGTAGCCGAGCTCAAAGTCTATTCTGTATTCGTGATTGTCCGCGGAGAGAGCCGCCCAGCGCGCACGCAGGGTCAGGTCGGACGTAACCGGTGTCGCGTCAAAGAGGAACGGCACCTTGTACTCCGCGTCGCTGTACCAGCCGAGGAACACATACCCGTCACGGGCGGGGTCGGCAGGCTTTGCGAGGGTCTTTCCGTTCGTCACCTTCATATCCGCGACGGAGCTTCCGCCGAGGGAGTCAAAGGAGACGGTATATGTAATTCGCTTCTGAAAACGAACCTTCGCGCCGTCAATGTCAAGAACAATCTCGTTTCCGCCATAGGTTGCGGAGCGCGTGTTCTCACCATAGGTGAGCGTGAGCTTGTCTTCGTCGAGGGTGTAGCTTCCGCTCTCCGTCTTGCCGTCAAGCATAAGAGAGTATGCGCTCTTCCCCCCGAGGGTCAGAAGGTATTCGTCTCCGGTGTCGGGCATAAACCAGTATACGCCCGCCTCCGCTCCCGCATCGGGGAGCTCGTCCTTTTTGTCGTCCTTGCAGGATGTGAGGACAGTAGCCAGCACACAGAAAAGGACGAGGAGGACGACGAGAAACCTAAGTGATTTCGTTTTCATAGTTATTTCCTCCGAATTTCGCGCCGAAGCGCAGGGTTAAAAAGATGGAACAGGGACAAAAAAATTGCAAGGTCAGATGGGATTATCGCCGGCAAAAAGTCTGCCGCTCCATTTAATATAAGTATTATAAAGATTTTCGCACTTAAAGTCAATTGTCACATTCAACATATTTTGCAAGATTTCATCGCCGATAATTCATATTCAGACACTATGCGTATAACAGTATAATCCGCAGTTGCCATAAAGCGGTATAGATGTAATATTTCTATTACATAAATGTGTATAATGTCACATCTGATAGACTTTCTGCATGTTTTCAAAAACTATGCATTCTTTCATGCGGTCTCGCACTATGTCGCGTCAAAGTGACGGCTGCCTATAAAAAACTTACGCGTGCCCGCGGCGCGCGCACGATATATCAATAAGTAGAAAACTTCCCAAAGCGGCGCGCCGGGCGGCGCAGGCATCGCCCCGCCGCACCGGAAAATATGCCCTCTCCGGCGCGAAGAAAAACAGATGGCGGCGGGCTCCGCTACACTCCGGTAAACAGAACACCGCCGTCACTATTCCGTGTAAAAAGGGTTTTATGCCATGATTTTCCGCCGGGCAGAACCGGCTGAAAGCCATAATCGCAGGTCTGTGCGGCGAGCCGCGCGAACCCGGGCGGCACCCGGGCGACCATCCGGGAATGTGCCGATTGTAAGCTTTATCTTATCATCTCAAGCCCGTCTGAGGATTTATGCTGTTTTATCACTCTGTCGGTCTCCTCGAGGTTGCAGGACGGGAGGTCGCCGGGAATGGTATTCTTCATCGAGCTGTACGCATTTCCGTATTCGAGCGCGCGGCGGCAGTCGCCGTTATGGGCAAGGAGCCCGTAGAGAACGCCGGAGATATACGCATCTCCGCTCCCTATCCTGTCGACAACCTCTATATCGCGGTAGGGCTCTTCCTCGTAGAACTTATCCTCGCGGGCGTCGTAGATTACCGAGCCGAAGGTGTGCCGCTTCGGACTGTGGACTATGCGCTGTGTCGATGCGACTATCGATATCGGGTACTCCTCGGTAAAGCTCTTCATCATCTCGCGTGCCGTACCGGTCTTTCCGAAGGTTAAGCGCGCGGTGTCCTCCGAGCAGAAGAATATATCGACATATGGGAGTATCCGCTCTATGCATTCCCTCGCCTCCTGCCCGCTCCAGAGATTGGCGCGGAAGTTTACGTCAAAGGATATGAGCGCGCCTGCCTCCTTGAAGCGGCGGATCATCCGTATCGCGCACTCGCGCACCTCGCTGCCGAGGGCAAGAGTAATGCCGGAGGTGTTGAAGCACCTTGTCTTTCCGTATATATCCTCCGGCAGGTCCTGAATGTTCAGGGAATGTATAGAGGAATTTTTCCTGTCGTAGATTATCGCGGGCTTTCTTGGCGAGGCTCCGTTCTCGTAATAGTAGATTCCGAGGCGGGTGTCCGGAGATTTGTCATATATGAGATAATCGTCGCTGACCCCGCAGAAGCGTATGTAATTCTTCACGAAATACCCGATGTCATTATCCGGTATCTTCGAGATAATCCCGGTCCGCAGACCGAGCATGGCAATGCCGGACGCGACGTTCAGCTCCGCGCCGCCCGTCTGCTTGCGGAGCACATCCCCCCGCACAAGTCTCTCGTCGTTCGGCGGGGAGAGGCGCAGGAGTATCTCTCCGAGCGAGAGAACGTCAAATTCCTTTTTTTCGGTGCTCATGTTCATAAGTTGAACCTCCGTTTTTGCTTGTAAATGCTCTTATTTGCAATGTTTTATTTGCATTTTGCCTCATTTATCGGTCTTTTCGTCCGACAGCAGTCTTTTCTGATACATGCGGGAGACGCTCATCACCCCGCTCTGATAGGTGGCGTAATACTCCCTCATGTCCTCCGGGAGCGTCGCCGAATTCCGCTCTATAATCTGCCGCTCGCGCTCCGGGTCATATACTGCCATACCCGCCCCGCGCTTATACTCTGCGACAAGGGCGACAGCCCTCATTCTCCGGAGGAACAGCTGTGCCATCTCGCGGTCTACTCTGTTTATCTCCTCCCGCGCGTCGTCAAGAGTTTTCTTATCGTTTGTGTCGCTCATATTTTAAGCTCCCTAAAAGTGTTTTTTTCTTTAATTAGGTGCGCGATGTGCCGCCCCGTGTATCATTTTTCCGGCGTTTTGTTTCTTGCCGCTGCGTGTCGCTGTGATTTATTTGCACTACACAATCAGCGGGTAAAGAAGCATCATAAGCGGTAGCGTCAGGACGCTCATCGCCGTACCGCAGAGGACGGTTGCGGCGGCGTCATCCTGCCCCGCTCCGACAAGCTCGGAATAGTTGAGGACCACCGACGCGACAGGGCACGCGCAGGTTATGAAGAACACCCGCTTTATATCCGCGTCGACCGGCAGAAAATAAATCGCGAGAAAGGCTGTCAGGGGCATTATTATCTGCTTTACGAATATCGACATATACATGCGCGGGTTTGTAAGAACCTTCTTTATATTCACGGTGGCGAGTCTCATTCCCATTATCATCATGGAGTCGCCATTCTCGCCGTCGCGGCTATCATGCTGTCAAGGCTCGCGTTGACGGGTATCTTCCCTATAAACAGAATAAGCGCGACGATAAGCCCGAACACCACGGGGTTTATGAATATCTTCTTTACGCTCATGTATTTTCTGTCCCGCGCGATAATCGCGGAGCCGACAGTCCAGCCGAGGATGTTCATAATAGTTGCATATACGGTGGTAAAGATTATAAGGTCCGCCGCCCGGTCGGGGATAAGTGCCTCTATTATCGGTATTCCGAAGAAGGCGCAGTTTCCGAACACGCAGGCGACCGTCGCTATTCTGTATTCCGGCGCCTCGCATTTCCTTCTGAGTATGAGATATACCGCGCCAAGCATAAAGAGGTTAAGAAGCAGGCAGAGGACGGCGAATATTCCGACATGCCGGAGCTTCTCCGGTGTGCACTCGGTGCTCGTGAAGCTGTAAACCACAAGACACGGCTGACAGATGTATATAAGAATTTTTGAAAGAGAGGGTATGGAATCCTCGGGGATAGCCCGGGATTTTATCAGCGCATAGCCCGGCACGGCTGCAAGCAGCAGGACCGCGACGGCAACAAGCGCGGTGAGAAAAACAGTCATCAGTACCTCACAACAAGCTCGTAATTATAGGGGATTTTAACAAAATCTATATTTTTTATCCGGTCGGTCACGACGACATCCGGCGTGAGCTCGGATACCATTTTTGAGAGCGTGTAGTCCGCGGCGAGGGTGTAAAAATCCTCAAAGCACCAGCCCGCGTCCTGATTTGTATAGGCGGCAGCCGCCGGCTCTGCCCGGTAGATAAAGCAGATGCCGAACGGGAGCGAGACCTCCGCATACTCACCGACCGAAAGACTCAATGAGGCGGTGACAATCTCCGGCAGCGTCTCCGAGAATTCCCCTGTATATGAGCTCCCGTCAAGGAAGTAATAGCCGTCGGTCACCTTGCTGTCTCCCTCTCCCCACTTCTCTATATAGTTTTTGAACGACACCTCGCTCATCTTCATCTCGCCGTCATTCCGGTATGCATCAATGAGAGTGCGTATCTCGGATATCCGCGCCTGTCTCTCCGCCTTTTCATAGTCGGTAAGAGCCGCTGTCGCGTCGTTTCCGTCCTCGTCCTTTATCCGGTTTCCATTCTCGTCAAGGAGGAACTTGTCCTCGGTTCTGATAATAAGAAGCCTTACATGCGAGTAGTTTGCGAGGAACTCGGAGCACGCGTCCGGCAGGGCGTACATCGCCGCGCCCCCCTCGCCGAAGAGGCGGGATTTTACCTTTGCCGCCTTGTACATAAGCGTCGCGCAGTTTACGAGGTCGCCGTAATCGAAGCCGTACTCCGCCGCCATTTCATTGAATTTATCGCGGCTGCCGTCCGCGCGGTAATCAAGCACATTCTGCACATTTTCGTTTATCGTCTCTATGTCGACGGAGGTAAGCGACGACTGCGACTCAAAGAGAGACGCACGGGCGCAGATCTCTTTCATGAAGTCAAGTGCCCCGGCAGAGAGCAGTGTGCCGTAGCTCTCCCCGCTCTCCGATTTTCTCTCCCAGAACTCCTCCGTGTCGTAGGCGTCTATACCCGAGGAGCGCAGAGAGGTAATGTAGCGGTACTTGTAATAGGAGGCGAAATATTTAGCCTCCCCCTCCCCTATCCGCACGCCGGAATAGCGCACGACCGAGAGCGAGTCACGAACGGTGGAGACGGTCAGAAACACGGCGAGGAATATCAGAACGGCGGCAAGGAGCACCGAGACGACAATAATAAGTATCTTCCTTGCGTTTTTACCGTCATTTTTGCCGGATGCGGCTATGCGTGTATCATTTTTGCCGGTATTCATCTGTTTTCCTCCTCTCTGCCGCCGGAGCCTTTCCCGGCGTATTTTACATATATTTCAAGCATTGCTTTCGCCGTATTCAGCCCGTCCGCCGACTTCGGCAGGCGGTAGGCGGCATAGGTCGACTGCTCGCTCGTTATAAGTCTCGTCCCCGGGAAGCGGGAGGACACCGCGGCAAAGCCCTCGAGCGACGGCTTGTCGGCATAGAGCTTCAGCGTCTCGGCTCTCGCCTCTACCCGGCTTATCCCGCTCCTGATTCCGTACGCGCGGATAAGTGCGACAGTGCAGAGCCGCGCGGTCTCCCGCGGGGGCTCTCCGTATCTGTCTATCATCTCGTCAAGGACATCCGAGTAGTCCTCCTCCGAGGTTATCAGGGATATCTTCTTGTACATCTCCATTCTTCCGGAGGATG
>CALDMI010000360.1 GCA_937914815.1 uncultured Clostridia bacterium | reverse complement strand
CCACCGTCCGTATACAGGCGGAGCCCCGCCTCATCGGGTATGGGAGCGGCGCTCACATAGGTGAAACTTTCTTTTATGCCGTCTATATATTTTGTGACATTCCCGACGACGACGCGGATATACGCCGGGGAGACGGTAAATGTGAACTCACACTCCCCGCCGTCGGAACCCGCAAAGCGGTAGTTATCCCTGTCACGGAGAGTTGCCCTCGCGCGGTATGTCCCGGCGTGCAGCACCTCCGGCAGGGTGATATCATAGAGCCCGGACTCCGGAAACTTTGGGATATACGCCCTACCCGTGTATGAAAATTCCGGCGGTGTCGGAAGAGCCACCGTCTTTTTTTCTATTGTCATTGTGAGATGCAGGACACCGGGGTCAAGATAGTTTTCGATATCGTAGCCGAGGGTCACGGAAACCGAGTAGACCCCAGCGGCGACCCGCGCGCCGCCGTCGATACGCAGGACGGTGACCCCCTCGGGCAGCGAGGTTATACCCGGGGTGTGCTCCTCCCCGTCGTATGTCACGGTGAGCCCGGTGTACCGAACGGACGAGAGGTCAAGCGAAGCCCGCCCGACGGTTATATTCTTTGTCACGGAGAAACCGCCGAGAGTGAATGTGACGGTGGTATCCGACGTATGCGGCAGATTTCCCGAGGGGTAAGAGACGGTGTACTCGTCAGAGGACGCCACGCGGGCATCTCCGTTATTGTACATGACGCGGACGACGGCACGGAGGGCGGAGACCGGGGAAAACGCGACTACCTCACCCTCGCACTCCGCTTCTATCCCGACCGGGATTATCCTCACAACAAGGAAACGGACCGGGGCGGAGACGAGCGCCTTATAGTTCCGGCTCTCCGGGACGGTGAACACCGCGTAATATGTCCCGGGGGTGAAGCTCTCCGCCGGGGCGGTGCACTCCCCATCAAGGAAGAATGAAACGACAGCCTCGCCGTACTCCGGCGTTGCGGACCACAGAGGGGTATCACCGTCGAATATATCCGGGACGCGCGGCTGTTCTGTCCACATGTTCGCGCGGCGCTCGACCGTAAATGAGACGGTCGGGTTTGTAAGGACATAGTCCTCCGTCAGCGGGGCAGCCGTCGCTATATAGTCTCCCGCGTCTGTCGCGACGCCGGTGACGCGGAGGGGGCAGACCGCCGATGCCGACGGCAGGTGCTCTCTGCCGTCGTAGACGAACGTGAGGTTCTCCCACGCGACGCCGACGCGACACGGAATTATCCGTACATACGCCGTCATATCCTGCGGGGTGTTATAGTTTTTGCTCGTTACGGTGAAGCGGAGATATACGGCTACCTCGCCCTCCGAGACATGGGTGGCGCCCGCGGTCATGGTATATTCCGGGACGCTCCCGTCATGTCCCGCGGGGATCTCGCCTGTTATGGTCGGCAGGTGGGTCAGCCCGTCGTAAACGAACTCGCCACCGGTGAAAATCAGCCCGCCGAGGTCGTAGTCCGCGCGGAGAATCTGCCAGGCGAGCGGCTGTACCTCCGGGGGATAGTAATTCTCGCTGTCGTAGCCGAGGGTCGCCGTGGCTGTATACTCCCCCGCCGCAGTAGCGACGGAGCCGGAGTAGCCTATTACGGTAATCCCGGCGGGGAGAGATACGAGGGTCACGCCGTGCTCCTGCCCGTCGTAGACGAACTCCGGCGCGCTCCAGTGTACGCCCGACATATCGTATCTCGCGCGGACTATCGAGAATGTCGCGGTCGGGTTTATCAATGTATGGTTTCCGTCCGGCGCCTGTGCCGCGGCGACATAGCCCTGCCCCGCGTTTGTCCTCGCGCCTGTTACGGCGAGGGTCTGGCGATAGCCGTCAGGCATTATCGCATACGCGCCCGGGAGCTTTGGCACGCCGTCGTATACGAATTCACATTCTCCCCATATGACGGTGAGCGGGCGGGGGGATATCGTCAGGGTCGCGCTCACGGAGTCGGGGGCGCAGCGGTTTCTGTCGGTTGAGGTGAAGGTCAGAGTTACCGTATACTCCCCGGCGTCACGCCCGCTGACATCGGTGCTGTAAAGAAGCCCCGAGGGGAGACCCGTGGGGGTAACGGTATGCCACTCCCCGTCGTATACAAGCGTCGTATCCGAAAAGAGAAAGCCCGACATATCATATTCCGCGCGGCGGACGGTGACGGGGACAGAGCAGGTGCACCCGGAATAGCTGACATTCACCGTTTTATCTCCGAAAAGAAAGTATTCCGCGCCACCCGTGTATGAAAATACGAGCTCTGTGAGCGGAATTTCACTGCTCCGCCCGCTCTCCCGGAGGGCGATTACTGAGAGCCCCGCGGGGTTAAATACATCGTATGCGGAATACTCCGTTCTGTCCGGGGGCACCGCTATACGGAGAGAGAGGACACCGTCACGCATTACGGTAAAGCGCATGGGCGCGGTAGTAATTCCGCGCACATCCGATGTGCCGGGGACGGTGCACACGGCGTAGTAGGTGCCCGGGGCGGTCGGAAAATCCGGAGAATATCCGCCGTCGGGGGACATCGAATACCTCCACTCCGGCGCGCCGAAGCGGGAGACGGCGCGGACGGCGGCAGATAGTCCCTCATAGACATCGGATATTTCGGGAGGGATAGTCCACAGGTTGTCCGCCGTCAGGACGCGAAAGGTCAAGGACAGAGCCGCGGAGTCACCGCCCGCCCAGACGGTGTTCTCCCGGTCCGTGAGCTCAAGTATCACGGGGTATTCCCCGGCATGTATAACCGGGTCAAAGGAATAGCCGTACCGGACAGATGACGGTACCGAGGGCAGAAGCGGGAGCCCGGTATAGATGGCGGAGGGTATCTCCGGCGGCTCTACCGCAAGGGGAGAGACGGAGACCGTGACGGCGGGGACGGTGACCGTCACCCGCTCGTTACCGCAGAAAAAGATGGCGGAAAGCGAGTATTCCCCGCTGTCGTGAACGCCGCGTATACGGAGTGTCAGAGTGGTGATATCGGTCGCCACGCCGTCGCGGTACCAGAGATATTCATAGTGCCCCTCACCGTCAAGCGGGTGAGAAAATATAACCGGACTTACCGTATGCCATTCGCCGTCAAATATAAACGCGATGTTCTGCGAGAGGAAGGTCGGTGCGGAGAGCCTGTATACGGCGTAAAGTGATATATTTTCGTACACGCCCTCGGGGGTATAGAGGTTCTCCCCCTCCGTATCGGTGCACCACCCGAAGAAGGAATACCCGGCTCTCACCTGTGGCTCCGGCAATGCCGGAATCTCTCCCGAAAGCAGTTCTGCGGTACTGTATTTTCCGCCGTCCGGCGCATAGAATGTAACCGTATACGGACGGTATACGGCGAGAAAATCCCGCTCATCCGTATAGCGGGAGGAGGAGAAATATGTGAGTCTGAGGCTCGCGCCCCGGCTGTCGGTCAGAGTTATATTTTTCGCCTGTTCCCCGTCTGCCGAATAGAACACCGGAGTAAGGCTCCCGAGCGGGAAATCCATAGTGCATATAACGCGCACCGTACCGGAAAATCTCCCCGCCACACCCGAGAGTGAGACCGCGCCCGAGGTCATAATATCGGAGGCTGCCCCGCGGATTACCGGCGAGCCGGAGAGCGAGAGGCTCCCGCGGTTGTCGACGGCATAGCCGTATGCGCACTTCACACTGCCGCCCGAGAGCGAGAGGGTGCCGAGGGAGATTTTTATCGCCGGCTCCCTCCCCTGCGCGGCTATCTCGCCCCCGGTTACCGAAACGGAGACGGCGGAGGAATAATCCGAGACTATGACGGAGGAGGCGGACACAAGGCTCCCGCCCGTGACGGTAAGGGTGCCCTCTTTTATGCGGATCCCGCCGGAGGCAAAGGTTATCTCCGCCGAGCTTAAAAGGCGCCCGCCGCCGGAGACCACTATTCCGCCGTCGGAAAACGAACAGGTGCCGCGAAGGCTCACCTCGGTAGTTATTCGGAGCGTGCCCGTGGCTTCCTCCATATCGAGGAGGAGGGAGACCTTTTGGCGGGTCTCGAGAAAGTCGGAGACGCCGTCAAGGCTCCCGGAATATGCCCGCGCGCCGCTGTCGGTCGTCAAGGTATAAACTCCGCCGTCAAGCGTGAGCGTATAGCCGTAGGCGGCGCTCTCGCTCTGCACGGAGGTGTCACCGCCTATAGGGACTGCGGGCGTCAGGGTGGAGGAATATTCTCCCCCGCCCCGCGTCTGACTGTGGCGCGGCGGGGTGGCAGAGCGTGCGGCGCTCGCCGCCGCGGAGGCGTCTATAGTGGCGTCATCCGCATATGTCACACCCGTGGCTTGCCCGGTGTCCCCCGCGCTCTCCGCCGGGAGGGCGAGCAGCAGCGTCAGCGCGAGCATCCACAAAAATAAGAGAAATGTCTTTGTCGTTTTCATTTTCAGCGTCCTTTTTGCTTTGTCGGTATATTCCGGATTATACCATTTATTTCCAACTCGTTCAAGGCGTTGCGGGCGTCGACTTTTCGCGCTGATATACAAAAAGAGCCCCGGGGCGACATTTTACCCCGGGGTTCTTTGGTATTCGTTTTTTGCCTGTCGTTATCTGTACTGCTCTATCATCGCTGCGAGCTTCTCGCGCGGGACGACGCCGACGGTGAAATCAAGGAAGGTGCCGTCCTTTACGAACGCGACGGTCGGTATGCTCCGGACGCCGAACTGCGCGGCTATATCCGGCGACGCGTCAACATCCACGCGGCAGAAATGCACGCCCTGGTACTCACCCTCGAGCTCCTCTATAACCGGGGCGAGCATGCGGCAGGGCTGACACCATGTGGCGAAGAGGTCTATAACGACGAGCCCCTGCGCGCCCTCTACCTCCGTCTGAAAATTCTCTGTATTTACATCTGTCATTTGTTTTTCCTCCTGCGGTATTACCGCTTCTTCTTTTCTTTAGTATACCACGGCGGTCAAGCCCCCGGCAAAAAAACCGATAAAAATTTACAACTTCGCGGTGTCCGCTCCTTGAAAATCCGGATCGGAGGGTGTATCATTAATAAAGAGGCGACGGTCAGCCCTCGAGGCGGGCGACGGTCGCGACAATCTTTTCAGAGGTGATTTTCAATTGCAGGGCTACGAAAAAGAAATACTTACCGATATACATGATGCGGACTACAACGGTGTCTGCCGGACATCCTCTCTTATGAAATACATTCAGTCGACGGCGCAGGACCAGCTGACAAGCGGGGGAATGTCATACGAGAACCTGATAGCGAAAAAGCGCGCCTTTCTTCT
>CALDMI010000359.1 GCA_937914815.1 uncultured Clostridia bacterium | reverse complement strand
GTCACCTTCTCGGCGGGTCTCGCCGCCGACGGTATGAAGCCTTTTGTCGCCATATATTCGACATTCCTTCAGCGCGCCTACGATAACATAATCCACGATGTCGCCCTGCAAGAGCTCCCGGTCAGATTTATAATAGACCGCGCCGGGCTCTCCGCCGAGGACGGCGCGACCCACCACGGTATATTTGACGTCGCATTTCTCTCTGAAATCCCGGGCATACACATAGCCGCCCCCGCGACCTTCGGTTCGCTCCGCGCCGCGGTGAGGGAGGCAGATGCGGCGGATTTCCCGCTTGCGATAAGGTATACAAATACCGTGGAGTCGTCCCGCATAGTCCGCGAGTTTTACCCGGAGGGAGACTATGAGAGCTTCGGCGTTCGCGCCAACTATTCCGACTTCGCCGTCCCAGAAAATGTGATAATAACCTACGGAAGAATAACCGACGACGCGCTTGCCGCCGCGGACATTCTTGCGGCGTCCGGTCGCCCGTGCGGCGTCCTGCTTCTCGAGCGGCTCGCCCCGTATGAAAGAATCGCGGAGAGCGTTATTCCCATGATATGCGGCGCGCGGCATGTCCGCTTTGTCGAGGAGGGGATAAAGAACGGCGGCGCCGGAATGATACTCGGCTCCGTCCTGACAGAGCGGGGCGCACTAGTCGGCGTGGATTACCGCATACTTGCGATAGACGGCACCTTTGTCTCGCCGACATCTCCGACGGATATATATGATTTCGCCGGGCTCTCCCCGCGCCGTATCGCCGCGTCATTTGACTAATAAAATGTTTTTCTTTGCTTGAAACGGATATAATATGATAGTAAACCTTCGTGATACCGGCGTCATGAAATACACCGGACTCATAAGAGAAATGAATACCCCCATCGCCCGCTCGGCATGCGTTATAACCTTTGGCTGTCAGCAGAACGAGGCGGACAGCGAGAAGCTGCGCGGCATGCTCACCGATATGGGATACACGACCGCCCCGTCGCCGGAGGAGGCGGATGTAATAATAATGAACACCTGCGCCGTCCGGGCGCATGCGGAGAACAAGGTTCTCTCCATGCTCGGAAAGTTCAAGGATAAAAAGACGGCTGACCCGTCGGTCATTATCGGCGTCGTCGGCTGCATGGCGGCAGAGCAGGGGACGGTGGATCTTCTCCGCCGCGCTTTCAAGTATGTCTCCTTCACAATAGAGCCAAATATGATATCCCGCCTGCCGGAGGTCATGTGGCGCGCCGCAAATTCAGAGCGCATGTTCGTCATAGGCACCGATAAGGGCGATGTCGTAGAGGGCATACCGACCGAGCGCGCCGGGGGACACCGCGCGTGGGTCTCCGTCATGTACGGCTGTAATAACTTCTGCTCCTACTGTATAGTCCCGTATGTCCGGGGCAGAGAGCGAAGCCGCGACAGCGCGGATGTGATAGCCGAGTGCCGCGACCTTATCGCCGGCGGTTGCCGCGAGATAACCCTCCTCGGGCAGAATGTGAATTCTTATTCGTCGGATACCGATTTTGCCGGGCTTCTCAAAAGGATAACCGACATCCCGGGAGATTACCGCGTCCGCTTTATGACGAGCCACCCGAAGGATGTCTCCGACGCCCTGATAGATATAATGGCAGAGCGCGGCGACAAAATCCCCCCGTACTTTCATCTCCCGCTCCAGTCGGGCTCCGACCGGATACTTCATGAGATGAACAGAACATATAATCGCGAGAAATATCTGAAAACGGTGGAAAAGCTCCGGCAGAAAATCCCGGGCATAGTAATAAGCACCGATATAATCGTCGGCTTCCCGGGGGAGACCGAGGAGGAATTTTCGGAGACTCTCGACATGCTCCGCACCGTAAGATACGATATGGTCTACGCGTTTATATACTCTCCGAGAGAGGGGACGCGTGCCGCTAAAATGGACTGCCAGATACCGGGAGATGTCAAGAGCGAGCGTATAGGCAGGCTTCTCCGCATGCAGGATGAAATATCGCTTGAAAAGAATACGGAATATGTCGGGACGGTACAGCGCGTCCTCGTCGACAGCGTAAAGACGGACGGAGACGGGCGCCTCCTCTCGGGGAGGACCCCGGGGAATAAGCTTGTTCACTTCCGCTCCGCGACATCAGCCCCGGGAGATTTTATCAATGTGAAAATAACCCGCGCCGCGCCGTTTAACCTCTTCGGCGAGCTTGCGAAAGAATAAGCCGCAGGAGGGCAACCCCGCAGAAGAGCGTCCCGCGGGAAATCAACGGAAATGCATAAAATATACGAAAGCGAGATAAATAAAAATGGATGAAATAATTGCAAAAGCACATGAGCTCGGCGAGAAGATAGCCGCCTCCGACGCTATGCGCCGCCTCGTCGCGGCAAAGGACGCGTATGACGCTGACACAGAGCTCGGCGCGCTGCTCCGCGAATACGAGACAGACCGTCAGCTTCTCGGAGAGCAGTTCTCAAAGGAAGAGCAGGATGCCGCCGTCGTGACGAGCCTTCGCGAGAAGCTCGAGGAGCTGACCGGAAAGATATTCGCAAATAAGCACTACACCGATTTCACCTCCGCGCAGAAGGATGTAAACGATATAATGGCGAAGGTAAATGCGGAGATAAGTTCTGCATAACCGGAGAGCGCCCGTCGGAGTGCACGCATGACTGCTCTACCTGCGGCGGCTGTGCACACTGAACACATAAACACGATTAAACCGAGGGCAGAAAGTGCCATACGGAAGGACAAGAGGCAATGGCGGACATCGTAAATAAACTTGATTACAACGAAACATTTTCCCCGATGATGCAGCAGTATATCGCCGTAAAGCGGGAATATGAGGGGTATATCTTAATGTACCGCCTCGGCGATTTTTACGAGTGCTTTTTTGACGACGCGCTGACCGCCTCACGGGAGCTGGAGCTGACGCTGACCTCCCGCGACTGCGGCGAGGGGCGCAGGGCTGCGATGTGCGGCGTCCCGTTCCATAAGGCGGATGTCTATATCGGAAAGCTTGTGGAGCGCGGGTATAAGGTCGCGGTCTGTGAGCAGGTTGAGGACCCGAAAACCGCAGTCGGACTTGTAAAGCGGGAGGTCGTCCGGGTTGTGACCCCCGGCACGGTGACGGACGGGGAACTCCTCAACGAGGGACAGAATAACTTCCTCGCCGCCCTCTGCCGCGGGGGCTCCGGAGTCGCGCTCGCGTTCGGCGATATATCGACGGGGGATGTGTTCGCCACATATATCGACGGGGACGGCGCCGCTGCCGCCGTGCAGAACGAGCTGTCCGGCTATCGCCCCGCAGAGATACTGACGAATGTCCCCGCCGCCGACTTCCCGGAGATAAAGGACTATCTCTCGTCTCACCGCGAGGTGCTCCTGACCGACGGGGCAAAGCGGCTCTTCTCATACGATACCTGCCGGGACCTTGTGAAGAAGACCTATTCGGACGAAGCGGACAGGCTCACAAATCCGGAGACGACAATGGCTGTCGGCGCTCTGCTTCTCTACATACGCGAGACGCAGAAAACCGATGTCTCCTTTGTGAGAGGGCTGAATGTCTATTCAAAGGGGCAGTATCTTGAGCTTGACCCGAACACGAGGCGGAACCTCGAGCTTACCGAGTCCATGAGGACAAAGGAAAAGCGCGGCTCACTCCTATGGGTGCTCGACAAAACGGAAACCGCAATGGGAAAGCGGCTTATCCGCACGTGGATAACAAAGCCCCTGCTTGACCCCGCCGCCGTTATCCGGCGACAGCGCGCGGTCACGGCGTTCGTTAAAGACCGCGCCGCGGCGGAGAAGCTCACCGCCCTACTCGCTGATACCCTTGATATAGAGCGCCTGACGGCAAAGACGGTGTACGGCACCGCGAATGCAAAGGACCTTCGCGCAATATGTCAGAGTATCGCGACCCTCCCGGATATAAAGAAGCTGATGTCGACGCTTGACTCCGACGCGATACGCGAAATATCCGGCGACCTCGACACGCTTGACGATGTGCGGGACATGCTCTCCCGCGCGATAGTAGATACCCCGCCGTTCACCGTGCGTGAGGGCGGCATGATACGCGACGGCTTCAATGCCGATGTCGATTACTACCGCTCCGTCATGGGACACGGGAGCGACATTATGGCGTCGATAGAACAGCGGGAGCGCGAGGAGACGGGTATAAAGTCGCTGAAGGTCTCTTATAACAAGGTTTTCGGCTACTATATCGAGGTGACAAAATCCCTGACCTCCGAGGTCCCGGACAGATACATAAGAAAGCAGACGCTCACAAACTGTGAAAGATATATAACGCAGGAGCTGAAAGAAATGGAGAGCACGATACTCGGCGCGGGTGAGAAGCTTGTTGCGCTTGAGTTCGATATATTCACAACCCTCCGTAACTTCGTCTCCGAGAACAGCGAACGGCTGCGCGCCGCGGCGGCTATGATAGCCGAGCTTGATGTGTACCGTTCTCTTGCCGATGTCGCCGTCGCAAACTCATATGTCTGCCCGGAGATAGATATATCCGACAATATAGTTATAAAGGACGGGCGCCACCCGGTGGTAGAGAAGTTTGTCTCGGGCTCCTACTTCGTCCCGAACGATACCACCCTTGATTGCACAAGCAATAAGATAATGATAATAACCGGACCCAATATGGCGGG
>CALDMI010000358.1 GCA_937914815.1 uncultured Clostridia bacterium | reverse complement strand
GTATTATCGGTCATCTGTATCTTATCGCCTGTCACTTGCCCGCAGTCTCCTTTCAAGAAGTTTTATAAGCCCGGTGAGCGCCATGACTATAACAAGATAGGTGGCGGCGAGCATAAGGTACGGAACGACGAACTCGTACGTCCCGCTTCCTATTATCTGGAACGCGTTTGTCAGGTCGGTGACGGCAATGAAGCTGACGACCGAGGTGTCCTTGACAAGGGCTATTATCTCGTTTCCGAGGGTCGGGAGCATGTTCTTGAACGCCTGTGGCAGGACTATCTTTATCATGGTCTTTGAATATCCGAGACCGAGACTGCGCCCCGCCTCCGTCTGTCCTTTATCGACGGAGAGTATTCCGCCGCGCATTATCTCCGAGACGTACGCGCCGCTGTTCATGCCGAAGGTGATTATCGCAACGGCGAGCTTGTCCACTGTGAGCCCGAGCGCCGGGAAGAGCACATAATAGACAAGCAGGAGCTGTACTATTATCGGGGTGCCGCGGAAGAACGCGACATAGACGCTCCCTATTTTCGAGAAGCCGCGCGCCACGCGGTTCTGCGTCCCCGCCTCGCGCACAGTGGCAATTATCAGTCCTATCACCAAACCTATCAAAAAGCCGAAAAAGGCTATCGACATTGTCGCGCCAAGACCGGACAGGACAATCTCGTAACCTTTGTTCGTTATAAACGATTTGATGAACTTATCCCATTTACTCATCGTTTATATCTTTCTTATGTTAATTTGTTATGCTCGACACAAGCGCCTTTGCGGTAGCCTCGTCAACAACGACGAAAGCAAGGTTTCCGTTCAGCATATCATTTGCCGCGAGCGCCGCGCTCTTGTAGCCGCTGAATTTGAGATTTGAAAATCCCGGGAAGCCGAAATCCGCGTTACCCTCTATATAGAACTGTGAGGTCGTCGCCTTCTGTCCCCCGCACTTTGCGGCGGAGCCCGTGAGCTCTTTAAGCTTTGCCTCTATCTTCTCCGCAGTGTCAAGACCGTCGAAGGTTGTATCATCCTTTTTTACAACTATATACTGCGCCGCGCCGAAATACGGGTCGCTGAAATCAACGGTCTCGGCTCTGTCGGGGGTTATCGTGAGCCCGGCAATTCCTATGTCATACTCGTCCTTTGTGGCGAGCGAAGTAAGAACCGCGTCAAACTCCATGTTGACGACGACGAGCGTCTTTCCGAGATAGTCGGCAAGGAGCTTTGCTATCTCCATATCTATTCCGGCTATCTTGTTCCCGTTCGTGTACTCGAAGGGGGCAAAATCAAGGTTCGTCGCCACGACGAGCTCATTCTCCGCGCCTGTGGGCGAGGTCTTTATAGTATCGTCGCCGAAGGAGGTGAGATCCACGCCATCTGCGGTATACTTTTCGAATATCGCGTTTATTTCATCCGCCTTTGCCTTGAAGAACGCGTTGACGGAAGTCTTCATCTCTGTGTCGCCCTTTTTGACGGCGAAGGCGTACTGCTCGTTTGAGAGAGCAACCGGCACGGTTTTGAGAAGCGCCTCTCCCCCGGTCTTTGCGCAGGAGGCAAAGGACAGGCAGGCAAGCACCGCTATTATCGCGGTCATAATAAATGCTGTAAGCTTTTTCATTTTAATTTTTCTCCCTTGATGTCGGGGCTGTCGCAGAACTTTGCGCCGTCCCGTATGCTTTACGGATGGTATTATACACCCGGGCGATGCATAATGTCAAGCATTTTATGAAAGAAAATTCATATTTGTCGCATTTTTATTCACACGGGCAATATGACCGAGTCAGATTGTGCAGTCTGCACATAATCACAAAAGAATTGCGGAGTTCAGGCTTATTTTTCGCGGCTTTATCCCTCTTATATCCGACTTGCGGCTCGTCTTATCTCCTCTGATATGCGGTACTTTATGCATAATATGCATTGAATATGCATTTTATCGTCTCTTTCCCGCGGCACTTGATTTTATCCGCCGTTTATGATAAAATAACCGTAAAGAAAATCAAAAGGATAACTTATTTTCGACTTATGATAGCTCTATCCCTCTCATCCGTCTCGCTCTCATTCGGCGCGGACAGGATACTCGACGACATATCATTCTCGGTAAACGACGGCGACCGCGTCGGCGTCATAGGCGTCAACGGCGCGGGCAAGACCTCACTCTTCCGCGTTATAACCGGGCAGTATCAGCCGACATCCGGCGAGATATATATACAAAAGGGGCACACCGTCGGGCTCCTCGAGCAGAACCCGGACCTTACCTCCCTCCCCGGGGAGACTAGCGTCCTCGAATATATGTACACGGCGCACCAGTCGCTCCTTGACGCGGAGGAGAGAATACGGAGGACGGAGGAGGCGCTCCGCACCTCGTCCGGGGAGGAGACCCTCCGCCTCTCGGCAGATCTCGACCGGCAGAACGACAGCTTCAGAAAGGGCGGCGGGCTCGAGTTCCGCTCACGATGCCGCGCGATGCTCCTCCGCCTCGGCTTTACCGAGGAGCAGATAGTGCAGAAGATACACACCCTCTCCGGCGGGCAGTACACCCGTCTCGCGCTCGCGCGGCTGCTATCGACCGAGCCGGATATACTCATGCTCGACGAGCCGACAAACCACCTCGATATAGACGCGCTCACATGGCTCGAGGGCTTCATCTCCGGGTATAAGAAAACCGTCATGGTAATCTCCCACGACAGATACTTCCTCGACCGGACGACAGACAAAACCCTCCATATACAATATACACGCGCGCGCCTCTACCCCGGGAACTACTCTGCGTGCAAGGAGAGGCAGGAGGAGGAGACCGCCTCGCTCGAGAAAAGGTACCGCGAACAGCAGAAGGTCATAGCGAGAATAAAGGCTAATATAGAATTTCAGCGCAGGTGCAACCGCGAGCATAACTTCGTCACCATACGCTCAAAGGAAAAACAGCTCGAACGCATGGAGAAAATCGAGCTCGCGCCGAAGGCGCCGCGGGATATTCGTCTCTCGTTCTCGGAGGACATACACAGCGGAAACGATGTCGTAACGGCAAAGGACCTCTCGTTCTCCTATTCCGAAACCCCGCTGATACGGAATCTGAATTTCATGATAAAGCGCGGAGAGCGCGTCATGTTCTTGGGTCCCAACGGCTCCGGCAAGTCGACGCTCATGAAAATAATGAACGGAAAACTCACACCGCGGGGCGGGAGCCTCACCATAGGCTACAATGTAAAAATCGGCTACTACGACCAGGAGAACCGCGGGCTCACCGCGGAGAAAACCGTATTTGAGGAGATACACGACGAATACCCGACAAAGACCGACCTCGAACTCCGCTCTACCCTCGCGCTCTTCCTCTTCGACGCGGACGACGTACAGAGAAAGGTCTCTACCCTCTCCGGCGGCGAGCGCGCGCGGCTGACGCTCGCGAAGCTGATATTAAAAAAGGTAAATCTTCTTATAATGGACGAGCCGACAAACCACCTCGACATCGGCTCCTGCGAGGCGCTCGAGAACGCGCTGCTCGCCTTTGACGGCACGATAATAGCCGTGTCTCACGACAGATATTTCATAAACCGGATAGCCACGCGCATAATAGAGCTCGCGCCCGAGAATCCGCGCGGAATGTATGACTACCCGCTCGAGGACTACGACGACGCGTACACCGAGTACATGCGCCTGCGCGAATTGCGGAGGGCGACGGCAGAGGCGACGGCGGAAAAGGCAACGCCGAGCGACGCGAAGGCACAGTATGAGGCGGCAAAGAGGGAAAACGCGCTCCGCCGCTCGGAGGAGCGGAAGCTCCGCCGTGCGAAAGAGAGAATACCCGAGCTCGAGGCGGAGATAGAGAAAATAGACCGCGAGCTCTACGGCGAGGCGGCGAGCGACTATGTGCGCGCCGCAGAACTCGAGGAGAGAAAGGCAGCCGCAGAGGCGGAGCTGCTCGAGCTCTACGAGACCGTAATGTAAACGCGGTTACACCGCAGCGGCGGCAGAAAAAACGCGCCGGGCGACGGCACGACACCCAAAAATAATAACCGAACCTGCACCCGAAAATCCCGTAATACGGATTTTCGGGTCTTTTTTTGTGCCTTTTAAACAAAATAATAAAGGAAAAATCAGGCAAATACTGTAACCGCCGGGTACTTACCCGACCCCCGCCGCGGAGCTACAATATATTTGCCGGGCGGGACGACTGCAGCGAAGCGACCGGCAGAGGGAGGTGCCTATGGCGCAGCAGAAGAACAAAAGCGCAAGAGAGCTCGCACGCGCCATGTACCGCTACTTCGGCGGGTACAGCGGAGACGGGGCGCCGAGCTACGGAAAATTTGCGAGAGAGTGCGGAATTACGCTCGAGGAGCTCTCGGAGCGGAGATGTGACGAAATATTTGACAGGGCGTGGCGCGAATGCGGCGAAATCAGAAGAGATTATCTTATAGACTCAGCGCTTACAAAGCGCGCAGACCCGTCATTTGTCAAGTATCTGCTCTCGGAGGAGAGCGCCGACGCCGGCGCGGACGACGAAATAAAGGTCACCCTCGAGGTGAGCGACGGAGAATAATATGGAGCTGCGACTTCGTGTAACCGAAAAACAGCGGCGCTTCATATTCTCCGACGCGACGGAGACGCTCTTCGGCGGGGCGGCTGGCGGCGGAAAGTCATACGG
>CALDMI010000357.1 GCA_937914815.1 uncultured Clostridia bacterium | reverse complement strand
CCGCCATTACTGTATTTGACATGGGATTATCATGCCTTGCGGACTGCCCGCATCATAAGTCAGGATACCTGCCGTATTTTTCCGGTTTCAACATGCCCGGGTGAGGGGTATGCGACCAATGCCGCCGCACGGTCGCGCCATACCCGGGCATTTTCCGTTGCGAGGCAGAGGAGGTTTACGGAAAAAATACGGAGGAAAAACAAATGAAAAGAAAAATCACCCTGATACTGCTCGCGGCACTCATTGCCGTATGCGGTATACTCGCGCTCGCCTCCTGCGGCGGTGACACCGAAAAGGAGACGTACTACACCGTCACGCTCGACAGCCCGGGCGGGACACCCGAGACAAAGACCGTCCGCATAAAGTCCGGTGAGACGCTCTATCTCTACTCCTACGCGCCGACGAGGGAGGGCTACACGCTCATCGGCTGGTCGGGCGGGGACAAGCAATATGAAGTCAACGGCAAGCTCACTGTTACAGCCGACATAACGCTCACGGCGGTTTGGCAGGAGATAACCGAAAAGGTTTCGGTCACGCTCGACCCGGCGGGAGGGGTACTCGCCGATGTGACAATCACGGTTGACCGCGGGAGCCTCGTAAGTCTCTCCGACAAGGCGCCCACAAGAGAGGGCTACAATTTTCTCGGCTGGAGCCTTAACGGCGAGGCTGTCACCTCGTTTGAAGTAGCGGAGGACACTACCGTCACGGCGATGTGGGAGAGGATAACCACCCCGGCGGAGAACTTTACCTTTGAGCCGTCGGAGGACGGGGAGTCTTACATACTCGTAAAATTTCTCTCCGAATCGACCGTTACGGACGTTGTAGTACCGGGTAGCTACGACGGAAAGCCGATAACGGTAATAAAGAGAAATGCCTTCTCCTACAATGACGAAGTGCGGAGTATTGATCTCACCGAGTGCCGCGCGCTCGTCACCATTGAGGGCTGGAACTTCACATCCTGCGAAAAGCTCGCGACTGTCAATCTCTCGGGGCTGTCGTCGCTCGTCACCATCGGGGACTGCTGCTTCTGCTCTGCCCCGGCTCTCGCTACGCTCGATCTCTCGGGGCTCTCGGCTCTTCGCGAGATAGGCTCAAGCTTCCTCTCCTACACGGGCGTGAAGGTCGAATACATACCGCTCGAGACGCTCGATTTTTCCGACTGCGTTTCACTTGAAGCCATAGGTCGCTCGTCGTTCTGGTTTATGTCTGCGCTCCGCGAGCTCGATTTCTCGAAGACGAAGCTCACATCTATCGGAAATCAGGTTATACTCCACTGCGACGCGCTCGAGAAAATCACACTGCCGGCTACTATCAGCCCGGCGAACATCGGAAGCGAATTTCTGACATATGCGGGGGCGCTGTGCGAGATATCGCTCGACCCCCTGAATATCTACCTCACGGTGCAGAACGGGGTTCTCCTTGACACAGACAAGACGGAGGTCATAAAGGCGCCGGCAAACTGCGGCATTACGGAATTTGTCGCGCCCGCGACGCTCGTAAAAGTCCGGGAGTCCGCATTTGCGGACTGTGAAACGCTCGAAACCGCTGACCTCTCCTCCGCGGTCGGGCTCTCCTCGATAGGCTGGATGGCGTTCTCCGGGTGCACGGAGGCTACCGTATCGCTCCCCTGCAATATAAATGGCGTGCGCGCGGACGGCGGCACACTCTCTCTCGGCAACTCATGGAACAGCGGGATAAAGGCAACGAATTATATTGACGTACTCGAAATAAGCTACTCCGGCATAGCCGACGGCGCGACCGTCGCGGCGGAGACGATAACCATAAGCGCCGCGGCGAAGTACGGAAGAACCGACGTCACGGTTACGGTCAAGCTCAACGGAACGGTTGTTGAAATATCGGACGGAGTCTATGTTCTCTCGCCCGTGCTCGGCGAGAACACGCTGACCATATCGGCGGAGCACGAGGGACACACCGCGCTCGTCACTCTCGTATTCACGCGCGCATCCGGCGACCCGACGGTGGAGACGAACCTCAAGCCCGTGGACGGAAAGATCGCAAGCGGGTACGGACAGACTATCGACTTTATAATCACCGCAAAGGACGCGTCCGGCACGGCTCTCGACAGCTCACACATCAAGGTATACAGAGACTGGGGTTACGGCGCCTCTGAACAGGAGTACGGCGTGACGATGACGGACAACTCCGACGGGACAATCACCGTATCGCTGAACTACGACCAGTACGCCGACTGGTTCTATATTGAGGGCGACACTATAATAACTCTCACTATAAAGGTATTCGACGGCGATCTCTCTGCCGAGATCTCCTACACCGTCGACTGGAAAGAGTAATGTCAGGTTTCCCTGATAAAACAAAACAGGAAAAGCGGATGAAAAAAGCACTCAGGGTATTTCTTCTTCTCCTGTCGCTCATTATAGCCGTTATCGCCGCCGTGTCCTGCGGGGGCGGTCACGGCTTTGTCGTAGCGACGGACATAAGCGACGGCACGGTGACGCCGGAGGCGGAATATAATTTCTACCTCTCGGTACTCTATAACGGCGACGGCGCGAAAGCCACGGTCAGCTGTAACGGAGTTGTACTCGACAGCGGGAGCGTCAATTACACTGCCACGCTCCGCGACGGGGAGAACATCATAGAGGTCACCGCCGAGGTCGGGGGCGAGCGGCTCGAGCGCCGGTATACCATAATACGGCGGGCGGAGTTCTCAATAGAGACAGACCTCGACACGGTCCCGATAAGGAACGACGGAATAGAATTTTCCGCGGGGGCGACATTCAATGACTCCGTCTGTGCCCTCGTTATCATGCAGGGGGACACGGCGCTCACGGGCGAGGGGGGGCGATACGCCGCTCAGCTTTTGCCCGGGGAGAACGTCTTCCGCCTTATCGCGCGCTCCGGCAATTTTACCGAGGAGCGGGAAATTAAAATAGATTATCCCGGATTTACCTTTGTCTCCGACATAGACGACCGGGACACGGCAGACCCGAGCTATTCCTTCCGCGCGGCGGCGCGGTACGGCGAGGGAAACGCCGACATAACGGTATCTCACAACGGCGCGGAGGTTGCGGCGGTGGGTACGAAATACTCCCTCACGCTCTTCTCCGGGGAGAACCGGATAGTCATTACTCTCGCTTGCGGGAATGTTACGAAAAAATACTCATATACCGTGCGCTATATTGACGCGGCGCCGACGCTCTCTGTAAATATCACGGACGGCAAGGAATACCGCGGGAGCGTCATGAGCTTTGACGTCAAGGCGCGCGACGGGCTCGGACAAAAGCTCGCCTACACTTCCCTTTCCTTTTTCGCCGACTGGGACGCAGGAGACGGGGTTGACAATTTCGCCGCCGTCAAGGACGTATCGAAAATCTGGGATGACACTACCATGACGAGCTATCGCATAAGGTTCTCGACCGGGGAGTTTTCAAGGCACATGGGCGCGCCGTTTATCTTAAAGGTTGTGGCAACCGACGACTACGGCAGGACGGCGGAATGCCGCCGGGTCATGACGCTCACGCCCGTGGAAACGGGCGGGGAGATCGGTAGCGTTGTATTCTCTCTCGAGGGCTTCTCGATAAGCTGCGGTTACTTTATCGCCCCGGTTAATATTCCGATTTACGATGGGGTGCCGTTCTCGGAGACGCTCGTCTCGATACTTGAGTCCCACGGACTCGGATATTCATACACGGGTACCCTTAAATCCGGGTTTTACCTCGCGTCGATAAGCGGGCTCGACCTCACGGGCAACAGGATTGCCGACGGGATATGGGAGCGGGTCAAGGGCTCTTACAACCGGGAGACGGACACGGACACCCCGCTCGGGGAATTCTGCTACGGCTCCGGCTCCGGGTGGATGTACAGCGTCAACGGAGTTTACAAAAATTACGGCTTTGCCGACTATTTCCCGACGGACGGCGACACGGTCCGGGTACAGTTTACGGTGCTGCTCGGTGAGGATCTCGGCGGGGGCGGCGCGCTCGGTCTCGGGGACGGGGCAACGATGCTCGGCGACAATCCGGACTATGCCCCCGTTATGCACCTGCTCGCCGATATTGCAGCCCTCGACTGTGACAAGACGGTATATTTCGCGTCTCTTGACGCGCTGTCGGTCTGGAACATATCGGGGAAGGAAATGAAGCGGCAGATTACGCTTTTGGAGGAGACCTACGGGTCGTACCTTAGAAAAAAATGAAAAGTAAGATTTCCCGCGCGTTATGCGCGCTTCTCTTAGCGGCAGTCGCGCTCTCGCTCCTCTTCTCCGTCGTAACTGCGGCGGAGAGCGCCGACCCCGTGTCGGTCGCCGACGGAATAATCCTCTGGAAAAAGGGTGACGTTGGCTCCGGGGACGGGGGGTATCTCATAAACGACGAATTTCTATCCCTCGCGGGGAGCACGCCGGGCGACTGGTACCCTATCGGGCTCTCGCGGCTCGACATTTCCGACAATCAGGCGGGGTATCTCGCCGTTATAAATGAAAACGTCGCGGTCAGGTACAGAAACGCCGAAAAACTCGACCGCGCGAAGTCTACCGAATGGCACAGAATAGCCCTCGCCGTCCTCGCCTGCGGGGGGAACCCGCGGAAGATGGGCGATGTGGGCGAGATCGACCTCATTGCCGACGGGGTCTACAACCGCACGGACGAGCGCGGCAACGGAATACTCGGGCGGCAGGGGATAAACGGCTTCATATGGGGGCTCATAACCGTTGACAGCATGTGCTATGAAATCCCGGAGGGAGCCTATTACACGCGGGACGACATTATACTCAACATTCTCTCGCGGGAGTTACCGGGCGGGGGCTGGGCACTCTCGGGCGAGGTGCCGGACCCGGACATCACGGGAATGGCGATACAGTCTCTCGCCCCTTATTACAACAGCGAAAAGGAATATTCCTTTGTCAAAGACGGGGTAACGGTCACAAAAAAGGTGCGCGGGGCGGTTGACGACGCGCTCGGACGTCTGTCCACACTTCAGAACTCTGACGGCGGCTTTACAAGCTGGGGCACAGAGAACTGTGAAAGCGGGGTGCAGGTCGCGGTCGCGCTCTGCTCTCTCGGTATCGACATTTTCAGCGACGGGCGGTTTATAAAGAACGGACACACCGTGTATGACGGGATAATGAAATACAGAAACGGTGACGGCGGATTTTTACACTCGTTCGTCTACGACGAGGAGAACCCCACATCCCTGCCCGACCGCTCAAACAGTATGGCGGGCGAGCAGACGCTCTATGCTATGGCGGCGATATACCGCTGTCAGAACGGGCTGCGACGGTTATATGACATGAGAGCCGAGATGAGCGCGGAGGCGAAAGCGGCGATAGGCGCGGTCGAGAGCCGGATTTCGTCGCTCACATACTCGTCAAGCCGCGAGGAGATAGCGGCGGTGTATTCCGGCTATCTCGACATTCCGGGGACGGAGCGGAGCTATGTCAGAAACTACTCTTCCCTCTCCGCGCTCCTCGCGTTCTCGGGTATAGAATACTCGGAGGAGGAGCCGGAATACAGCAGCGGGGACGCCGGGGTGATACGCCCCATTGAAGAGTTCACCGACGTTGACCGTGCGGCGACGGAGAATCTGCCAAAAGTCCTCACAACCGAGTACCGTGCGAAGGTGCTGCGGCTCTACTCAAAGATACAGAACTGCTTTGACTTTGAGGGGAAAGAGGCTTATGCGGAAA
>CALDMI010000356.1 GCA_937914815.1 uncultured Clostridia bacterium | reverse complement strand
CTCGAGGAACTTGTCTATACCGTGAACCTGAATTGAAGTATAGATTGCATTGCCGATCCGGTTATGTACAAAGTGATCGAGCTTCTGCAGGTTGTATTCCGTCCCGGGCTCCGAATACAGCTTAATTGCCTCAACCTTGCCGATAAGCTTCTTCCAGTACGGCTTTATTTCCCAACGCCAGCGATTGGTGTCCGAGCTCTTGCGGGGAGTTACGACGAACCGAAGGTAATTCAGGAGAACTCCGGAGAACATTTCACCGATCGTTTTCTTACCATCTCGTGCCTTTTGCACCCATGCCTGGGCGCGTTCATCGCGAAGCTGCATCTCCACTCTGACCCAGTGCGGGCAATTTTCCTTGAACTCGTCAATGTCCTCTTTGCGGGTCAGAGTACAAAGCCGTTCGGCGCGTTTATCATATATGCGGATAAGAACGGCGGATTGTTTGGAGCCGAACTGAATTGTCGCTCCGCTTTTCTCGTCGTCGGTAAGCTCCATCGAATCCTCAAAAAAGACCTTGCGGGACTTACATACAAATGCCTTGGCTCTGGAGTCGCGTTTCAGCTGCTCGATATCGAGTATCCCCTCGAAATCGTCATAGGCAACATCCAGGCGGGTGAAATGCATGTCCTCCGGATTTTCGAGGACGGTATCGAAGAGATCCTCATAATCTCCGTTGCCGTAGGTTTCAAAGGAGCGACAGCCGGAGCCGGACATCTCGAGCCAGACCTCCGGTCTTCCGCCGTAGTGAATGTTTACGCCGCCGAACCAATCCTTGAGTTTGTAACCTCTGACGCCTATGAGGTTTTGCCAGGTGAGATTTTGCATACCGATTTCTTCCGCGAAATCGTCCCTGGAGTGAATTTTTGAAGTGACTGACAGCCAGTCATAAATGACCTTGTTTTTGTACTCGGAAGTTCTGTCGATTTTTGAAGGGTCGATTTTCCCAGTGTTTACTAAGGTATTTTCCACTTTCAGAAGCTCCTTTTTGTGTAGGTACTACCCCCCTGTTAGCCAGGGGGGGCGAAGGCGGCTGACGCCGCCTTTTTTTCCGTCGCGCCGCGCGCTGTCGCTTGCCGCGGCGGCGCCGGAGCTGTGCTTTTCGCGAGTTCGAGCTTACCGCCTGCGGGCGAGGGTCTCCGACGGGCGGGAGGTCGCTTTTGAAAAAGCTCCGCAAAACTTTTTTCTCCCTCCGGGGGCACCTGCAGTGGGCGGAGGGAGGGGGGACCCTCCCTCCGGTCCTGAGTGTCGGCGGTGAGCTCCGGGCTGTCAAGGTCGGTTTTCCGGTATCCTTCCCGGCGCGGGCGCCGTGAACATATCCTCAAACCTCTCTTGACACCCCTACTTTTTACGGGTTTTTCCTCGCTCTGAGCGAGGCTTTTCTTTCATTGAAACGAGCCAGAACTCCGTGTTGTGCTCGAGCTCTCTCTGAATTTCTGCCGGGGCTGAATTGAAAAGCACAAGTTGCGCCTCGCGACAGCGATTTTTCGCTATTATTGCCTGTTTATTCATTGCTCTTTTTCTCCTTTTCAGGGGTGACTTTTAATCAAGGTGTCCGGGATTCGAATTCCCGCAGGAGCACCAAAAAAATCCGAAAGCAGACGCTTTCGGATTTTTTATTTTCCGTTTTCTCGGTGTTTATTTTTTACGGCGGAAGAGCGCGCGGAATACCTTACGCGTGGCACGGAGCATGAAGTTCACTACGGCGCGGAACGGATAGATAAAGTTCCAGACGCGGACATAGACGCGGTATCCGCGCTCATCTACGCTGTGGTTCTTTCCCTTTCGGCAGAAGCCTGAGAGGACGCCTATCACCCTGTCCTTCGGCACATACTCACGGACAAAAGTGTTATCGCCGCGAATGATATAGCAGTCCTCCCGGACGGCTATCACACGGTGGAGGATATATTTTCCGGAGCCGCCTCTGTAAAGGGCGGCGTCATATTTTTTCAGCTCGCCCTCCGGGCGGACTATCAGCACCGTGTCCCTGTGGGTTCTGAAGAGCGGCTCCATGCTCGTGCCCTTTGTCTCCGAGGTATAGAAGCCGAATTTTTCAAGCGACTCCTCGGCTCCGTGCGCATATCCGCCGACCGCCGTATCCGCGCCGCACCCGTTATTCTCTCCCGGCATGTGCCGCACCTCCCGATTGTTTTTCTACATTTTAACACAATACGGAGGATATTTCAAGCCCTGCGGAAAAATATGGCTCTCTGCGAGGAGACCGGGGCGCGGGCAGGCGGCGTGTGTCAGAGCCCGTAGGACGGGGCGAACATCTCTCCCTCTATCGCCATCAGGCGGTTGTACTTTGCCGTGCGCTCCGAGCGGGCGGGGGCGCCGCACTTTATAAAATCGGTGCCGAGGGCTACCGCAAGGTCGGATATAAAGCTGTCCTCGGTCTCACCGCTACGATGCGACATCACGGTGCGCCAGCCGGCGCGGCGGGCGGTATTCACCGCGGCGGCGGTCTCGGTGAGAGTCCCTATCTGATTAGGTTTTATCAGGACGGCGTTTGCCGTCTTTTTTTCTATCCCGGCGGCGACGCGGCGCGGGTCTGTCACAAAGAGGTCGTCGCCGACGAGGGTCACCCGGTCGCCGAGGCGGGATGTCAGGAGCCGCCAGCCCTCGGTATCCTCCTCTCCCATACCGTCCTCTACGGTCAGAATCGGATAGTCGCGGACAAGCTCCTCTATAAGCCCGCAGAGCTCCGGAGAGGTATATCGTCGCCCGCTCCGCGGCAAGAGATACCCTCCGTCACACGCC
>CALDMI010000355.1 GCA_937914815.1 uncultured Clostridia bacterium | reverse complement strand
TGACATCCTGTCCCTTCTGTACGTTGACGCCGCACTTCGCTATGAGGTGCGCGTATTTTTTAAGTCTTGCCTTGTTCATTTTCTATCTTTCCTTTTCTTTGATTTACCTTTTGTCGCGCCGTGAAAAACGCGTTCCCGCGCTTCGCCGTCAGCCGTTATATGCGGAGCCTTACAGTCGCCACCGTCGGTTCTTTCAGCCGTCAGCCGCCATTTTACAGCCGCCGCAGCACCTCGAGAAGAAATTCCCAGCACCGCACCGACGAGGATATCGAGAGGTGCTCCTCCGTCGTGTGTATGTCAAAGTTGTCGGGACCGAAAGAAATGCAGTCGAGCCCCGGCATCTTTCCGGAGAATATCCCGCATTCGAGCCCCGCATGGATTGCGACGACCTTCGGGTCCTTGCCGTACGTCTCGCGGTAGACCTTCACCATACAGTCGCGTATTCTTGATGTCTTTCGGTATTCCCACGCGGGGTATTCGCCCCTCTGTGAATAGCTGCCGCCGAGGGAGACGACAATCTCCTCAAGCCGCTTTGCGAGCGCGAGTTTTTCATTCTCTTTTGATGAGCGGACGGAGTGGGAGAGCGAGAGCCTGTCGCGCCGTGTCTCGGTTATTCCGAGGTTCAGTGAGGTCTGCACGAGCCCCGGAATGTCGGTGCTCATGGCTATCACCCCGTCGGGGACGGAGGTAATGAGCTTTATTGCCCGCCCGGTGGACTCCGCCGTCATGGGGAGAGAGGCGGCTGTCTCGCGCACGGTTATCTTCATGTCCGGCTCAATGTCGCCGTACCGCTCCCGCATCTTCGCGAGGAAGTCTGCCGCCGCCCCGCTCGGGTCTGCCGCCGCGCATATGACGGCGACACATTCGCGCGGTATCGCGTTGTCGGCTTTTCCGCCGTGCAGGTCGCATATCCGTATTCCGGAGAGGGAGGATAGAAAATCTCCCATGAGCTTTGTCGCGTTCGCGCGTCCCTTGTCTATCTCCGCGCCGCTGTGCCCGCCGGCAAGCCCGCTTATGACTATCTCATACGCTTGAAGTATACAACTTGACCGCTCAATCGGGAGCGTGAGGTCGGAGCGCATCCCCCCCGCACACCCGACGGTGAATACTCCCTCGTCGTCGGAGTCTACGTTTATCATTGTCCGTCCGTGGAGAACGGATGTGTCGAGCGCCGTAGCACCGAGCAGTCCGACCTCCTCGTCGGAGGTAAAGACGGCTTCTATCTCGGGGTGCTGCGCGTCTTTGCTGTCGAGCAGGGCAAGAGCGTATGCGACGAATATTCCGTCGTCACCGCCGAGGGTCGTGCCGTGCGCGCGGAGAAAATCTCCGTCTGTGTAGATGTCGACGCCCTCGCGCGTCATATCCTTCGGCAGTCCCGGTGTCTTCTCCGCCACCATGTCGGTGTGCCCCTGGAGTATGACGGCGGGATTTTTCTCATATCCCGGCGTCGCCGGCTTCCATATAACCACATTGTCCTTTGCGTCGCGATAGTTCCGGAGCCCGCGCCCGTTTGCAAACGAGACGAGATAGTCGGCTATTTTCCCGGTATTGCCGGAGCCGCGGGGGATCCGTGCGATTTCTTCAAAGAAGTGAAAGACATTCTTTGCACTTCCGTTTTCGTAGAGTACCATGACCTTTACTCCTTATTCTTCTTTTTGACTATATTGTAGCGCAAAGCGCGGAGATTTTCAATAGTGCTGTTGACATTTTTCAGGAAAAGCGGTAAAATATCTCCCGTAAGGAAAAGAAACTTTTATCCGGAGTGAAAAAATGAACACAACAGAAAAATTAACCGACTTTATTGACCGCTC
>CALDMI010000354.1 GCA_937914815.1 uncultured Clostridia bacterium | reverse complement strand
ATACAGATGACCGATAATACCGACTCCTGCATGACATCGTTTTTGCGGGTGAACAACATTTTCAAGAGCTTCGGTAAGCTTGATATATTGAGGGGCGTTTCCCTCGACGTAAAAAAAGGCGAGAAGGTTGTTATAATAGGACCGAGCGGGAGCGGGAAGTCGACCTGCCTGCGGTGCATGAACCTGCTTGAAACTCCGACCTACGGGGAGATATGGTTTGAGGGAAAACTCCTCACCCCGGTTGACCCGTACCTGCATTTTGACATTATAAGAAGCTCGAAAACCTATAAGAGCATGATCTCCGGCGGCACCGGTGACATGGAGGCAATCCGGGAAATAAAACTGCACGACCTTCTCAAAAAGCGCGAGGGCGCGGAGTTCGACCGCGCGGTAAAGTCGTTCTATAAGGAGTACTTTCAGAACATCAACATAACGAGACAGAGAATGGGCATGGTGTTCCAGCACTTCAACCTCTTCGCTAATCTTACGGTAATGGGGAACATGACCCTCGCCCCGACGGAGCTCGGGCTCTGTACAAAGGCGGAGGCAGAGGAGAAGGCACACGCGCTCCTCTCGCGTATAGGTCTTGACGATAAGGCGGATGTCTTTCCGTCCACCCTCTCGGGAGGGCAGAAGCAGCGCATCGCGATAGTGCGCGCCCTGATGATGGAGCCGGATGTCATGCTGTTTGACGAGCCGACGTCAGCCCTCGACCCCGAGATGATAGGCGAGGTCCTCTCGCTCATAAAAGAGCTTGCCGACGAGGGAATGACTATGGTTATCGTCACCCATGAGATAGGCTTCGCGCGCGAGGTCGCGGACAGGGTGGTCTTTTTCGCCGACGGATATATAAAGGAGGAGGGCACGCCGGAGGAGATCTTCCGCTCGCCGCACGACCCCCGCCTCTGCGAGTTCCTCTCAAAGGTGCTCTGATTTTCTGCGAATTTCTATCAAAGGTACCCTGATTTTATTTTTCCCGAAACATTTTTTGTTATATTCTTTATTATGCATCGCGGCGGATCTCCGCCGCAAAAAACAAAAGGACCGCCCGTGGCTTTGGGCGGTCTTTTCTGTTATTCAAAGGATGTAATCAGGAGTTTTCCCAATCATTCCATAATTTTTCGCATGTGTCCTTGTCGACGCAGTCCTCGTACAATACATTCACTTCTTCCGCATGAAATTGTACATAGACGCATTTGTTTGAGAAATTGAAAAACGTTGCGCTTACGCGCCTTTCATCGCCGTCATTACAGAGAGATAAAGAAAGAAAATCTATGTTCTTATCATAATCGGCTAAGGTTGTTTTCTTTCTCTCACAATTCGGGTGTTTGGTATGGCGGTTTGCTTTTCCATTGCATACCGTCACCTCCTCTTCGACGTCAATGTCGGAGCATTTCAGAAATTCAACGGTAAGAACAAGGGCAGTGTTCTTATCATCCAGTTTTTCGCCGTATTTTCTCTTTATCTCGGGAAACTGCAGAAATTTGGCAAGCTCGAACGAGCAGGTTATAGTGTCTCCGTTCTGCTTGAATTCCGGGTAGAACATAGTGCAGTCATGGAATTCATAGTTGTATGAAAGATCGGATACTGTCATTTTTGTCTCCTTGTTTTATGTGGTTTGATGTGCGATTCGTTGCTGCCTCGTGCACATTCATTACCGTATTTGTCAAGATAGTATATCGGCTTTCTTCGGCTTTTTGACAAGTCTATTGCCGCTGGATTTTCCCAGTGATAGTGCGTCGGTTCCACAACTCCGTGCTTGTTTACATGCCTCCCATGTCGGAGCACATGTTGCCCGGTTGCAGGTTTTGTGTGCTCGGTTTCATATGAGTTCGAGCTGCTATGTTCCGTGCTCCAGCCTTGTTTCGACAGCTCTGCGCCGGTATAGGGAAGATACGAGCCGCTGTATCTCTGATGCGCCTTGCTCCAGCGGTTGTATTGAACCTGTCGCGCGTCATGTGGTCTCATGAGCTTTTCGGCTGTAGTTTTCGGTGGATTTCGCACCTCGACATAGAATGTCGGCTTCTTTGTGATGAAGTAAATAAGACGGTCAATTAAACTTTTTGCCATAATTATACCTCCGTGGTTGATTAATGTCAAGACTCTCGTCCTGCATATTCATTATATCAAATCTAAATGAGGACTTAAATAGCACTTTCAGGACGATTTTTACGCTACAATACATGCGCATAATATCAATGATTTATGATATAAAATAGAAAATACCTTGATAAATCACGCTACAACTTGTATAATAAATACATGGAAACAAGATTAACATTTACTTCATCAACGAACTTTACCGTGCCTATCGGTACATACCAAACGCTTCAGCGGGACGCATATTATCATG
>CALDMI010000353.1 GCA_937914815.1 uncultured Clostridia bacterium | reverse complement strand
GGCTTCCCGCGCACTGTCCCGCAGGCAGAGGCGCTCGACCGTATGGGAATAGAGCTTGACAGAGTAGTTTCCATTGAGGTATCCGACAGCGATATAGTGGAGAGAATGTCCGGCAGGCGTGTCTGCCCCGCGTGCGCATCCTCCTATCATGTGGAGCATAACCCCTCCCGTGACGGAGTCAATTGCGATAAGTGCGGAGCGGAGCTTACCACCCGTTCGGATGACGCACCGGAGGTTGTTCTCTCCCGCCTTGAGGTATACCACCGGCAGACAGAGCCCTTGAAAGAGTTCTACTCAAAGAAGGGCAAGCTCATTACGGTGAGCGGCGTCGGCACGGTAGATGAGATAACCGGGCGCATTACCCGGGCTCTCGGAATATGATTCCGGGACCGAAAAGGAGGGGATTATTCTGGCAAAGTCTGATATGATTGAATTTGAGGATTGCACGGTGGTCGAGGCACTGCCGAATACGATCTTCAAGGTAAAACTTCCGAACGGACACATCGTGACCGCTACCATATCGGGTAAGTTACGCATGAACTATATAAAAATTCTCGTGGGCGATAATGTGACCGTGGAGGTCTCCCCTTATGATATATCAAAGGGGCGCATCACATGGAGAAAGAAGTAATATTTCTGAAAGGATAGGTATTAAAAATGAAAGTTAAGCCATCCGTCAAAAGAATTTGCGAAAAGTGTAAGATCATTAGAAGGCACGGCACTATAATGGTCATTTGCGAGAATCCGAAGCATAAGCAGCGTCAGGGCTGATTCGGATAGCGATTCGGACGACAAATCTAAAAAAAGGAGTAAATATCTAATGGCTCGTATAGCAGGTGTTGATATTCCCAACAACAAGCGCGTAGAGATAGCGCTCACATACATTTACGGTATCGGCCTCAAGAGCTCTCAGGACATCCTTGCCAAGACCGGCATAAATCCTGACACTCGTGCAAAGGACCTTACCGAGGGAGAAGTAGCAGCCCTTCGCGATGAGATCGAAGCACACTATCATGTCGAGGGTGACCTCCGTCGTGAGAGAGCGCTCAACATCAAGAGACTCGTCGAGATAAACTGCTATCGCGGAACAAGACACAGAAAGGGTCTTCCCGTGAGAGGTCAGCGTACCAAGACAAACGCCAGAACAAGAAAAGGTCCCGCAAAGACCATCGCGAATAAGAAGAAGTAAGGAGTATATAAGATGGCAATAGCAAAGAAGACGACAACGAAAAAGCGCCGCGAGCGCAAAGTTGTAGAACGCGGCGTTGCTCATATCAATTCTACCTTCAACAACACTATCGTTTCCATCACCGATATGCAGGGCAATGTCGTAGCATGGGGAACTGCAGGTGAGATGGGGTTCAAAGGCTCGAAGAAGTCCACTCCTTACGCTGCGCAGACCGCTGCGGAGCACGCCGGTAAGGTTGCCGCAGATATGGGTATGAAGTCTGTTGAGGTTCTTGTAAGAGGTCCCGGGGCGGGCAGAGAGTCGGCAATCCGTGCTCTCGCAACAGCGGGTCTCGAAATCACAATGATCAAGGATGTCACACCGATACCCCACAACGGTTGTCGTCCCCCCAAGCGCAGACGCGTTTGATTTTTGAGGAGGTATAGAAAATGGCAAGATATACAGGTCCTAACTGTAAGATGTGCCGCCGCGAGGGCTGCAAGCTTTACCTGAAGGGTGAGCGTTGCACCAACGGCAAGTGCTCTTTCGACCACAGGAGCGCGGCTCCCGGTCAGCATGGCGCCGCACGCAAGAAGGTCGGCGATTACGGCAAGCATCTTCGTGAGAAGCAGAAGGCAAGACGCTACTACGGCGTGCTTGAAAAACAGTTCAGACTCTACTACAAGATGGCAGAGAAGCAGGAGGGTATCACCGGTACCAACCTTCTCGTTCTTCTTGAGAGACGCCTTGACAATGTGGTGTACAGAATGGGTATGGCAGCGTCCAGAAAGGAAGCCCGTCAGCTTGTTCTTCACGGTCACTTCACCCTTAACGGCAAGAAGGTAAACACTCCCTCCATCCTCGTATCTGCGGGCGATGTTATAGCCGTAAAGGAGAACAGCCGCGAGAACGATAAGATAAAGTCCCTGCTTGAGAACATGGCGACCGCCACGACTCCCAAGTGGATAGAGAAGGATGTAGCTAACTTCGGCGCGAAGATAGTTGCTCTTCCCGCAAGAGACGATATCGACTTTGAATTTGACGAGCAGCTTATCGTCGAGCTCTATTCCAAGTAATCCCTCCGATACACTACGAGAGAATAAGGGCTCAGGGCTCTTATTCATCGTATGTATGTCCGTTTTTTGCGAAGCAAGAAAAAACAAACAAAACAAAAGGAGGCAATTACAATGATGAATGCAATAGAGAAGTTCAATATCACCGCGACCAATACGAGTGAGGACGAGAGCGAAGCTACATTCGTCGTAGAACCTCTTGTAAGGGGATACGGTATAACACTCGGAAACTCTCTGCGCAGGGTCCTTCTTTCCACTCTCCCGGGCTATGCCGCGACATCGATAAAGATAGACGGCGTTCTTCATGAGATATCCGCCTGCAACGGTGTCAAGGAAGATGTACCGGAGATTGTACTTAATGTGAAGGGCATCGTCGCGAAGCTCGAATGTGAAGGTCCCAAGACGGCTTATATTGAAATTGTAGGACCCGCGAATGTCACCGCGGCGGACATCTCGCCCGACCCGGAGATAAAGATTCTCAATCCCGAGCATCATATATGCACGGTGAGCGACGGCGCGCGCTTCTACATGGAGATAACCTTCGATAAGGGACGCGGATATGTTCCCTCCGACGCAAACAAGCAGAACTATATTGCACATTCCGGCGCAAATGTTGGTGCACCCATAGGACTCATATTTGTTGACTCGATATTCACTCCTGTCTACAAGGTTGAGTACAGCGTCGAGAATACCCGTGTAGGAAATATCACGGACTACGACAAACTCACGATAAAGATAAAAACGAACGGCACCCTGTCCGCGAAGGAAGCAATATCCCTTGCCGCCAAGGTTCTCAACGAGCACCTCAAGCTCTTCATCGATATGTCGGACGAAGCGAAAAAGACCGAGATAATGGTTGAGAGAGCTGAAGTCAAGAAGGAAAAAGTCCTGGAGATGACCATTGAGGAACTTGATCTGTCGGTAAGAAGCTTCAATTGTCTGAAGCGCGCCGGCATCGACACGGTGGAGGATCTTATCAACCGCACAGAGGATGATATGATCAAGGTTCGTAACCTCGGACGCAAGTCGCTCGAGGAAGTTATCCAGAAGCTGAATTCTTTGGGGCTCTCCCTGAAGAAGGAAGAAGAATAATTAAGGAGGACAAACATGAGAAAGCTTGGCAGAACCACTGCACAGCGTAATGCTATGCTCAGAGGTATGGTAACTCTTCTCCTTGAAACCGGAAAAGTTGAGACCACATATACAAGAGCACAGGAAGTTTCCCGCAAGGCTGACGAGATGATCACCCTCGGAAAGAAGGGCGACCTCGCCGCTTACCGCGCGGCTCTTGCTTACATCACAAAGGAAGACGTCGCGAAGAAGGTATTTTCCACGATCGCTCCCGCATATGCGGATGTGAACGGCGGATATACTCAGGTTCTTAAAATGGGTCCCCGCCGCGGAGACGGAGCCGAGACCGCTATCGTAAAGCTCGTAGCAGTCAAGACAGAGGCTACCGAGGAGACCGACTCCAAGAAGAAAAAGAAGTAATATCCTAAGGTAAACGGGTGCTGTCTCATATGAGGCAGCACCCATATTTTTTATATAGAAAGGGGCAACCGCCGCGGCGGTTGCCCCAAGTTTTTTAGTTTTCAGCAGACGGAATATCAGACCATAAGCTCGGATACAAAGTCCGTAAATTCCGCGGGATTGTCAACGCCGAGCCCACTGATGAGGCAAGCCTCGGAGTAGAGTATCTTCGCATATTTCGAGAGCTTCTCGCGGTCTGTGTCATAGAGCTCCTTCAGCTTCTTTGCGATCGGGTGCTCCATGTTAACCTCGAGCACGACATTTGCGCTCGGCGCTCCGGCGTCGGCGCCCGGCATCTTGCGGAGTATCTTCTCCATCTCGACCGAGAGCTCGCCCTCGCTCGACAGGCAGACCGGGTGTCCCTTCAGCGTGTTAGTGAACTTCACCGCACTGACCTTGCCGATTGCTTCTTTCATAGCGTCGAGCAGGTCCTTTGAGCTTTCGTTCTCTTCTTTAAGCGCCTGCTTCTCCTCGTCCGTCGAGATGTCGAGCGCCTCGGCGGTAACGTTCTTGAAGTCAAAGTCGCCGTACTTGTTCATCATCTTGAGCGCAAATTCGTCGACGTCGTCGGTGAGGTAGAGAACCTCGTAGCCGCGCTCCTTTACCGACTCAACCTGCGGTAACAGCTCGATCTTGTCCATGCTCTCGCCACAGGCGTAGTAAATGGTTTTCTGTCCTTCCTTTGCCGCCTCGGTGTACTCCTTGAGAGTCACATACTTGCGTCCGTTTGAGGAGTGGAAGAGTACAAGGTCCTCGAGCGTCTCGCGGTGCGCACCGAAATCCGAGTAAAGACCGTATTTCAGCTGAATACCGAACGCGTCAAAGAACTTTTCATACTTCTCGCGCTCTTCGCGGAGCATTTTCTCGAGCTCGGACTTTATCTTCTTCTCGATAGCCTTCGCCATGACCTTCAGCTGTCTGTCGTGCTGGAGCATTTCGCGGGAAATGTTGAGAGAGAGGTCGGACGAGTCGACGAGTCCCTTGACAAAGCTGAAATGGTCGGGGAGCAGCTCCTTGCATTTATCCATAATGAGGACGCCGGAGGAGTAGAGCTCAAGCCCCTTTTCGTAGTTCTTCGTGTAGTAGTCGTAGGGCGCATGCGCCGGAATGAACATCAGCGCCGTGTAGGTTGCCGTGCCCTCGGATTTCTGAGTTATAACCTTTACGGGCGCCTCGTAATCATAGAACTTCTCGGTGTAGAAGTTCTTGTATTCCTCGTCCGTAACCTCGGAGGCAGGGCGCTTCCAGATAGGTACCATGGAGTTGAGAGTCTCAACCTCGCGTACCTTCTCGTATTCGTCCTTCGTCCCCTCCTTGAGCTT
>CALDMI010000352.1 GCA_937914815.1 uncultured Clostridia bacterium | reverse complement strand
CCCCCTCTTCGGTATGGTCAAGGACGACTATCACAAGACCCGCGCCCTGACCGACGGAGAGCGCGAAATATCAATAGCGCAGGAGCGCTCGGTGTACACTTTTGTTTACACCCTGCAGGAGGAGGTTCACCGCTTTGCCATTACCTCGATGTCAAAGGCAAAGCGCACTACCCTCACCCGCTCATCGCTTGAAAAAATCCCCGGCATAGGCGCGAAAAAAGCGAGGATATTGCTACACGCAATGCCACTAAAAGAAATAAAGACCGCGCCGCCGGAGCGGCTCGCAGAAATACCCGGCATATCCGAGGCAAACGCCCGGGAGATATATTCACACTTTCACGGAGGGGAAAATAACCCCGCCCGTGAGACCGAAAAGGAGGAAAATAAATAATGGCAATGAGAATAATAACGGGACGGGCAAAGGGAAAGCGGCTCGCCACCCTTGAGGGAGACGCGACCCGCCCGACCTCCGAGCGGATAAAGGAGGCTCTCTTCTCCTCTCTCCAGTTCGATATTGAGAATCGCCGGGTGCTCGACCTCTTTGCGGGGTGCGGACAGCTCGGGCTCGAGGCTCTTTCCCGCGGCGCCGCCTCCTGTATGTTCATAGACTCCTCCCGCGAGGCTATGGAGGTAATAAAGAAAAACGCGGTCACGACCGGGCTCTCCTCCGGCTGTCGCTATCTTGTAAGCGACTACAGAAACTACATAAGAAAAGCCGGCGGCAGAGAAAAGTTTGACCTTATTCTTATCGACCCACCGTACGATGCAATGTGCGCGACGGACGCGATGCTCCGCTGTATCAGAGCCGGCATTGCCGCCCCGGGCGCAATATTCGTCCTCGAGTGCGGAGAGGAGAGACCGGACACCGCCCTGCCGGAGTTCTCCTCGCTCGAGTGCCTGAAAGAGAGCTTCTACGGCAAGAAAACCGCGCTCTATATCTTTCTCTGGCGCCCCGGAAATGACGGAGCGAAAAGCGGAGAAAACAAAGACAAAAGTGGCGGGGAGGCGGAATAATGGAGCACCCGTGTATAGTTTTCCGCGATATGTCGGACCCCGCGACATTTGAGAAGCGGGAGGACACGGTTATCCTCCCCGGGAGCTTTGACCCCCCGACCGTCGGGCACCTCGAGGTGATACGCCGCGCGGCGGAGATCTTCCCCGCCGTCTATGTGACGGTCTTTCAGAACCCGGATAAGCACTGTATGTTCACGCCGGAGGAGCGGGCAATGATGCTCGCCTCTGCGACCGACGAATACGAGAACGTCCTCCCCACTTATTCCCTCGGCTTCGTCGCGGCATATGCGCGCGAGCATAAGGTCCGCCGCCTCGTCAAGGGCTACCGCGGCGAGGACGACATCGACTATGAAATCTCGCAGGCTGAGTGGAATTACAGAATGGGCGGGCTTATAACCGAGCTCTGGCTCGCGCCCGAGGCGCTGCGCTCGGTCTCCTCTACCGAGGCGCGCCGCCGCCTCATCTCCGGGGAGCCGACGGACGGTATACTCACGCCGGAGGTCCTCGGGGTTATCCGGCATCTTCGGGAGAAAAAGGGCAAAATTTAAGCCACGCATCGCCGGGGACACCGCAGCCGACGGCGGGTATCCCCGCACAGCGGAGTACCCCATACCAAAAAATATAAATCTTCGCGTGTGCGCGCCTTGACTTTGCGCGCGCATTGCTGTATAATTGACATTAAATAACACCGAAATCTTCATAAAAGTTCAAAAAGAAGGATTGAAGCAATGAGGGAACTTATCGAAAAACTGAAAAGTCTCTTTGAGTCGAAGCTCTCCGCAGCGTCGAGTGACGAAGAAATAGAGTCGCTCCGCCTTGAATTTACCGGCAAAAAGGGACATATTGCAGAGCTCATGCAGAAGCTCCGCGACGCCTCCGACAAAAAGGAAGCGGGACAGATGATAAACAAATTCAAGACCGAGGTCGAGGCGAAAATAACCGCGGCAAAGGCAGAGAGAGAAAAGGCGGCTATCGCGGCGCAGGTGCGCTCCGCAAAGAAGTTTAACCCGACGCTCAATATGAGACGGCAGCCGGGCTCCTATCACCCGATAACCCTCGCGACGAAAGAGGTCGAGGATATATTCCGCGGCATGGGCTTCACGGTCGAGGACTATAACGAGATAGTCGACGATTACGAGTGCTTTGAGTCGCTGAATATACCTAAGCACCACCCCGCCCGCG
>CALDMI010000351.1 GCA_937914815.1 uncultured Clostridia bacterium | reverse complement strand
ATAATGGTCCTCGGAAACAGTCCCGAGATGCCGACCGGGCTCTTCCAGAGTGTGCGGAGCCTTACCGCGAATATAGCAATGGGAGCAATGGAGCTCTCGGATGACGCGCTCCTCGCGCTCATCGCCTCCGGCGTCGTGCTCTTCGTGTTTGCCCTCGCCCTCAATATCAGCTTCTCCTGCCTGCGCGCCGGAGGAGAGAAGAAGGTGAAAAAATGAGAAAACACAGAGCCTTCAATATTCACAGGGCGGTGTGCAAGGCGCTCCGCTACCTCGGTTACGTCTGCTGCGGCATTGCTCTCGCGGCGCTTGTCGGGGTGATAGTGTTCGTCCTGATAGACGGTGTCGGGGCGATAACTCCCTCGCTTCTTTTCGGTCGCGGGCTCGGCAGCCCAACTATCCTTCCCGCCTTCGCGGGCACCCTATCCCTGATTGCCATATCCTGCCTTATCGCCGTCCCCCTCGGGGTCGCGAGCGCGGTGTACCTTACGGAGTACGCCGATAACAAGGGCAGATTTGTCCGCATGATAAGGGTGGCGACCGAGACTCTCGCCGGAATACCGAGTATAGTCTACGGTCTTTTCGGGTATATAGTTTTCGTTGTCGTCCTCGGCTGGGGCTACAGCCTCCTCGCCGGAGGAATAACTCTCGCTATCATGATTCTCCCGCAGATAGTCCGCTCCGCAGAGGAGAGCCTCCTTGCCGTCCCCGCGTCCTACCGCGAGGGCGCATACGCGCTCGGAGCCGGGAAGGTGAGAACCATTTTCAGAATAGTCCTCCCCGCGGCGTCCGGTGGAATAGTCACCGCGGTGATACTCGCCGTCGGAAGGGTAATATCCGAGAGCGCGGTGTTAATTCTCACAATAGGAATGGTCGTCGATAAACTCCCCGGCGGGCTCATGTCCCCCGGCACGAGCCTTGCGCTTGATATATACTACTTTGCGAACTTCGGCTATCCGAAGGAGGCGGCGGCGACCTCTGCCGTGCTCCTCATATTCGTCCTGGCGATAAATGCGCTCGCCGAGGGGATAGGAAAACTCATAAAAAGAAAGGCAGGCGGCATTGACTGATGGATAAACTGAATGACAGACTCGGCGGGGATATATCGGTAACCGGATCAAATCTCTGGTACGGTGATTTCCACGCTCTGAAAGATATAAACATAGAAATACCTGGAAAGTGCGTGACCGCGCTGATAGGTCCCTCCGGTTGCGGAAAATCCACATTCCTGAAAATTTTCAACCGCATGAACGATCTTATTCCCGGCTGTCGTATAGAGGGGAAATACCTTGTCGGCGGCAGGGATATATTCGCCCCGGATATAGATGTGACAGCTCTTCGCCGCGATGTCGGCATGGTGTTCCAGAAGCCGAATCCGTTTCCGATGAGCATATACGACAATATAGCCTTTGCCCCTCGTACCTTCGGAATAAGGAAGCGGGCAGACCTCGATGAGATAGTCGAGTCGTCGCTCCGCCGCGCCGGAATATGGGACGAGGTGAAGGACAGACTGCATAAGAGCGCCCTCGGCGTCAGCGGAGGACAACAGCAGAGACTCTGTATCGCCCGCGCCCTCGCGGCGGAGCCGTCGGTGCTCCTTATGGATGAGCCTACCTCCGCGCTCGACCCCATATCGACCGGGCGCATAGAGGAGCTTATAGACACTCTCCGGAATGACATGACCGTCGTCATAGTCACGCATAATATGCAGCAGGCGACGAGAATTGCGGATAAGACGGCGTTCTTCCTGCTCGGCGAGCTTGTGGAATACGACGATACGGACAGGATTTTCTCGAACCCGCGCGACGAGCGCACCGAAAGATATATAACCGGAAGATTCGGATGACAAAAAGTGAGGGGTAAAGAATGAGCGTAAGAACAAAATACGAAAAAGAGCTTGCAGAGGTCTTTGAAAAGCTTAACGAAATGTGCCTTATGACAGAGGAGGCAATAGAGAAGTCGGTAAGAGCACTTCAGACCCGCGATAAAGACCTCGCCCGCGAGGTAATGCGGGAGGACAAGAATATCGACGATACCGAGCGCGAGATAGAGCACGACTGCCTCCGTATCCTCCTTATGGAGCGTCCGGTCGCGGGCGACTTCCGCGATGTCTCCGCGGCGCTGAAAATGATAACCGACCTTGAGAGAATAGCCGACCAGGCGGCGGATATATCCGAGATATCTCTCCGCTTCGGCGACGAGAAGTTTATAAAGGAGCCGGAGCATATCGCCGAGATGGCGCGCCTCGCCGGCGCTATGGTAAAGGACGGGGTGAAGAGCTATATTGAGAGGGATGTCGACCTCGCGAGGAGTCTTAACCGCCGGGACGACGCGGTTGACCTCCTTTTCGAGAGAATAAAAGACGACCTCGTAGCCCTCATTCGCGAGGACGCGCAGAACGCCGATCAGGCGATACTCTTTCTCCTGATTGCAAAATATCTTGAGAGAATAGGCGACCACGCGGTAAACATAGGGGAGTGGGCGGAATATGTAGCGACGGGGCTGCATAATCCTAATTCATAGTTTCGGCTTACGGACGCCGGATATCCGGTAAGAACGGAGAAATTTAATTTCTCCTATCGCCGACTGCGCGGCTCGCCGTATGTAAATACGGCTGTCGCCACCCATTCGGCGATTCTTCCTCGAATCTCCGGTGTCCGCTGAGTTTTGAAAATGAAGATACCGTAAAATAAAAAGACTGCCGCAGTCAGGTACAGAATTTAGGTTCTGCACTGAGGGACAGTCTTTTTTCTTTGCTTTATATTTTCCTTGTAACCGTAAATGCGGCGACTCCGCCGCCCGAGGTCTGAAAGCCGGGGACGGCTTCCTCGTCCGGGTACTCATAGCCGTATTCCGGGGCGGGTGTCATTTCATCGCCCGGGAAAGGGTGATACGACGGGTATGACGGCGAGGGACGGAACACCGGGGCGCGCCGCTCCTCGGGCTCCGGGCGTCTCTCCGTCGGCTTTGCCGGTCTTTTGTCCGGGGCTTCGACGGGCTGTATTGCGATTGCCGCAACCTTTTCGTCGACTGCCGCGGCGGCCGCCGTCTCGGGGAGATACTCGGGCTCATGCCCGTAAGCTTTTATATAGGTTGCAAGGTTGAATGAGTAGGTAAGCTCTTTCATTCTCACGGTGTTCTGATGCACGCTGAGCACCGCATCCGGGTATATCGGCTTCCCGATATGGAGGGTAAAGCGCTTTTTTCTTATTCCGTCGCGCTCCCTGCCGTAGTCCTCGAATGTAAAGAACATGGGGACAACCGGGACCTTATTTTTCGCCGCAGAGTAAAATGCCCCGTCGAGGAGCGGGCGCGGCTTCTCATAGCACCACCAGAGCGCGCCTTCCGGATAGAAGAGCACGAGCCGACCGTCGTTTACCGACGCCTTTATAGCGTCGGAGAGGTTCTTGCGGCAGGCTATCCCGCCGCCCATCGGCATTGTTCCGCTCGCGCGGAGGATAGCTCCGCCGATATTGTCCCAGTTGTTGAAATCGGCGACGGTTATCTTCATTCTCTGCCTGCCGACCGCCCGCTTCACGAGCGCACAGTCAAACGGACTTATATGATTTGATGTGATTATAGCACCGCCGACGCCGCGCAGGTTCTCCCGCCCGACAATTTTCAGCCGGAAAACAGGGGAGAGTATGCCGCCCGCAGCGAGAAATGCCCCCTCACACACGGCACTTGCAAACGAATTGAATACGCCGGAACGCATGTAATCGTAATCGGGCGTAACGGGGAGCAGGTTTTTCCGCGAAGGAGCAAACAGCGGGGTGTTGAAATCCCGCGCAGACTCCTTTTCCCGTTCTTTCTCGACAAGATATTTCTTTTTCATTAAACTATTCCGCCTCCTTTGGAAGGTCGACGCGCTTGACAGGCGTCCACTCCTTTCCCTTGCCGAAGAACGCGCGGAGAAATACGGGTATGTATCCCGCCTGCACGAATGGGGAAAGGAAAACGAAGCGCAGCCGCTCTGCAGCTGTCATACACTTTCTGTCGTCCGACAGAAGAAGCTCAAAGAGCGCAAATATAATAAGCTCGGCATAGGTGAGAACGAACGGAACCGCCGTCGCGAATAGTGCGGAAACAGCGAGAAGTCGGTCGCCCATTGCATACGCCCATGCGGAAGTGAAGAGCATCGCGAAAAACATAATGATGCTCCCGGCGAGTATAAACCCGACGGGCACGAGCCCGTAGACGAAATGCAGGTGCCGTATCCCGCCCTTTTTGAATGTCGCGCGGTGCACCTCTTTTCCGTACATGTGCCCGAACTGTAAAAATCCCTGTATCCAGCGCACCCGCCGCTTGTCATATTCGGAGATCTCGACAGGCTCCTCCGAGTATACGACCGCGCTGTCGCAGTAGTACTGCGCATATCCCCGGCGCATGCACTCTCCGGCTATCTCATAGTCCTCCGTAATGCTCCGGAACGGATAACCGCCCATCTCGCGGATAAAGTCGCCGTCAATATACATTCCCTGCCCGCAGAGGGAAAGAGTGTAGCCGAGCTTTGATTTTGCCTTGTTACCCATGCGGTCGAGCGCAATGTAGGTCATACCGCTGCAGTCGCTTATCAGATTGTTCACCCGCTTGTCGCGGCACATGCGGTTCTTTATTCTCTTCGCCGGGATTATCACCTTCGCGTCGGACTCCGCCGCGCGGTTTATCTCGGTGAGATAGGATGTGTCAAGTATGCAGTCTGCATCCACAACGGCAAATCCGTCGTATTTTATCCCTTTCCCGAGTGCCTTGCGAATACCGGAGTCGAGCGCCTCTGCCTTTATTTTCTGGTTCTCGACCGTGATTATCTCCGCCCGCGGGAGCATCTCGCGCACTATTCCGACGGTGGGGTCGTCCGGGTGCTTGATTACGATGTATATGTCAAAGCTGTCGGCGGGGTAGTCCTGTTCATTAAGACTCCGGAGCAGCGGCGGAATTGATTTGCTCTCATCCCTCGCCGGGACGATAACCGCGATTTTCCGCGTTCTCTTCGCCGTAAAGCGCTTCTGCGGGATAAATCCGTATATCCAGAAACGGAGCCGCGGAAGATAAATTATAAGCATGGCGGCTTCAAATATAAGATACGCCACCACAACATAAAAGAGCGGTCCGAATATCTCTCGCATGGTCTCCTCCTTGCCTTTTTCGCCGGTCTCCGCCGGGTCGGATTTTGTCACATTCCGCGTGTCGCGGCGCCTTTGCCACCTGCCGTTTGCGCTTGTTGTCTGCCGTCTGCTGCGCGACATCGCCCCGCATTTTTTCTGCACAACGCGGCGCGCCGTTTTGCGGTACTTTTGCCGTCTGCCTCGCGGCATCGCCCGGCGCTTCTTGCACTATTTGTCGCGCCGCTTTCGCATCGTTTATTGTCGCGTTTTTCCGTGCTTTCCGCCGCCGGATTTTTGACGGACACCGATTTTCTTTCGGCATTGGTTTTTCCGCGGCGCCTGTTTTTTGGCATTGGCTTTTTCGCGGACACCTGTTTTTTTCGGCACCGGCTTCTCCGGCACGCACTCGCTTTTTCGTGTGCTTGCCGCGCCGCGCTCACACCTGAAAGTATAGCCCGCAGGGGTGCAAAAGTCAAGAAATCGCGCCGAAAACAAAATCCCAATCTTCATTCCACTCCCGCGTCCGGCAAAAATCGACTCTATTTATAATGGAATTACCACAATATGTATTTATTTTTGCTCCAAACCGCCGGAAAACGTAAACTTTAATTATAAAAATGCGTTCACACTTGATTTTTGCACGCGTAAGTGGTATACTGAAACTATGGAAGACATAAAAGGTAACATTTCACAGAATCTTGTGCTCCTCCGCAAGTCGAGAAAGCTCACGCAGCAGGAGCTCGCGGCGAATTTCAACTATTCCGATAAGGCGATATCGAGGTGGGAGACAGGGGAGAGTCTGCCGGATATAAGCGTCCTTCTGTCGGTATGCGAGTTCTACGGCGTGGATTTTGAATGGCTTATAAGGTCGCACGATGACGCCCCGCCGCCGAGGGCGCAGAATAAGGACACCGGGCTGAAGGTCGCAACGATACTTCTTTTTGCGACATTCATGTTCGCGATTGCCGTCGTCGTCTTTGTGTACGGACTTCTCCGCACCGGGGCAGCCGTATGGACGGCGTTTATCTGGGCGCTCCCGCCCTCCTGTCTCTTCGCGTTCTTCATGTCGCGGAAATGGTGGCGCGGTCCGTCGCAGTATATAATGCTCTCATGCACGGTGTGGACGATGCTCGCGGCGATATATGCGCAGACGCTGTTTTCGCTTGACAGCTCGCTATGGTACATTTTCCTTCTCGGCATACCGGTGCAGGTGATGATTATACTTTTCTGGTATATATCGAAACACAGTGCACAGACCACCACCGGGCGGCAGAGATAATATGGAGGGGACAGAGAGATATAACGCCCTGCGCCCGTACCTTGCGGCGCGCTTTGGCTGTGAGGTCAGAAAAATCTGTATTGACGGCGGCTTCACCTGCCCGAACAGGGACGGCAGGGTAGGGTACGGCGGCTGTATATTCTGCGGCGGACGCGGAGCGGGGGAGCATATCGACCCCGCAAAATCCATAAGAGAGCAGGTTGAGACGACCCTCGCCACACCGCGAAGACGCCCGACCCGCTACATAGCCTATTTTCAGAATTTCACCAATACCTATGCACCCGTGTACATTTTGCGCGAGAGATATGACGCGGCGCTCACAGGCGACCCGCGTATCTGCGCCCTCGCAATAGGCACCCGCCCGGACTGCCTCGGCGACGATGTCTTGTGCCTCCTCTCCTCCTACCGTGAGCGACTGCCGGTTATATGTGAGCTCGGACTTCAGACCGCGTCTGACACAACGGCAGAGCGGATAAACCGCGGGTATAAGACCTCCGTCTTTGTCTCCGCCGTCCGGCGCCTCGCCGCCGAGGGGATAGAGCCGGTCGTGCACCTTATAGCCGGTCTGCCCGGGGAGGGCGAGACGGAGTTTCTTGACACCGTTCGCCTTATAAATACTCTCCCAGTCGCCGGGGTGAAGCTGCATTCGCTCTATATAATGGAGGGGACGCGCCTTGCGGATATCTACCGCGCGGGCGGATTTTCGCCGATTGGCGAGGAGAAGTATGTAGCATGTGCGGCACATGCCATTGCCGCGCTCCGGAGTGATATAATTATCCACCGTCTGACCGGGGACTGCCCGGCGGGGCTCCTCGTAGCCCCGGAATGGAACGCGGATAAATCCCGTATAATAGAAAAAATCCGTAGAAAGCTCACGGAAGAGAATATCACACAGGGCTGTCGCGCCTGAGCGGGTGTCTGCCCGAAAAGCAAAACGACAAAACAAAAAGCGGAGTCCGTCATACCCCGGTAAGTGCCGGGGCGTGTATCGGAAAACTCCGTTTTTTTTGTATCTTTTGCGGCATCTTTGCGCCGCTTGAATCCACGGCG
>CALDMI010000350.1 GCA_937914815.1 uncultured Clostridia bacterium | reverse complement strand
GAAATTTTCTCCGGCGCACCACAGCGAAAAATTTGCCGAGCTCGTCTGCTCGAACTCCCTGCGCTCAAACGACACGTCAAACGCCGTCGGTCTCCTGAAAGAGGAGATGCGCCGCATGGGCTCGCTTATTATCGAGGCGGCATATTCTACCGAGGTGCCGGCGGGCTCCGCCCTCGCAGTAAACCGTGAGGACTTCTCGGAGTATATCACCGAAAAAATCAAAACAAATCCTCTGATTGAGGTTATCGGAGAAGAGATAACCTCTGTGCCCGACAACGGGGAGATAACCGTCATAGCAACAGGACCTCTGACATCCGAGCCGATGGCGAAGAGCATAGCGGCACTTACCGGCGGGACAGAGCTTCATTTCTTTGACGCCGCCGCCCCGATAGTCGATTTTTCGACCGTCGATACAGATATCGCCTTCTTTGCCTCGAGATACGGAAAGGGCGAACCCACAGATTACCTGAACTGCCCTATGACAAAAGAAGAGTATGACGCCTTCTATCATGCGCTGATCGGCGCTGAGACCGCACCGCTCAAGGAATTTGACCGCGAGCTCCAGGCGGATCTTACCGTGTTTGAGGGCTGTATGCCGGTAGAGGTCATGGCGGCGAGAGGATATGATACTCTCCGCTTCGGACCCATGAAGCCGGTCGGGCTCCCCGTCCCGTCGACAGGGAGAGACGCATATGCCACGGTCCAGCTCCGTAGAGAGAACAAAGAGGGGAGCATGTACAATATCGTCGGCTTCCAGACTCACCTGACATTCGGAGAGCAGAAGCGCGTTTTCCGTATGATACCCGGGCTTGCGTCTGCGGAGTTCTTCCGCTACGGCGTAATGCACAGAAACACGTATCTCCACTCTCCCGGTTTCCTTTCTCCCGTCTATTCCGTCCTCTCACGCCCGGAGCTGTTCTTTGCCGGGCAGATGACCGGGGTGGAGGGGTATGTAGAGTCCGCGTCCTCCGGATTTGTCGCCGGGGTAAACGCCGCGCGGCTCGCAATGGGGCTCCCACAGTATGTTTTCCCGCGCGAGACGGTCATTGGCGCGCTCGCCTATTATGTGAGTCGCGGGGGAATATCAAAGACCTTCCAGCCGATGAACGCGAATTTCGGGGTGATAGCCCCGCTTGACAAAAAGATAAAAGGAGGTAAGAAAAATCGTAACGCCGCATATGCCGACCGTTCGCTCTCGCTTGTAGACGCGGCAGGCTCCGATTTTTCCGTACTTTCATAATGAGAATTATAATAGACGCGATGAGCGGTGATAACGCCCCGCTCGCCGTGGTACAGGGCGTGGCAGACGCCGCGCGCGAATTTGACGCACAGCTCGTTCTCTGCGGAGACGAGAATGTAATATCCGATATCGCCGTGAAGAATCATATAGACCTTGACGGTGTGGAAATAGCAAACGCAAAAGATGTAATAACGATGGAGGATAAGCCGCTCTCGGTGGTCCGTGAGAAGAAGGACTCCTCCATGAGCGTCGGTCTCCGTATGTTAGCCCAAGGGGAGGCAGACGCCTTTGTGAGCGCGGGAAATACCGGCGCGCTCATCACCGGCGCAACCCTTATAACAAAGCGTATCAGCGGGATAAACCGCGCCGGAATAGCGACGCTCCTCCCGTTTGAAAAGCCGGTTCTGCTTATGGACTCCGGCGCGAACCTCACCGTCACCTCCGACAATATATGTCAGTTTGCCTTCATGGGCGCAAAGTATATGGAGAAGATATACGGGATTGAGCGCCCGAGGATAGGACAGCTGAATAACGGCACCGAATACAATAAGGGCAACTCCCTGCAGGTGGAGTCTTATCAGCTCCTAAGCGAGAGCGGACTCAACTTCGTCGGAAATGTGGAGTCAAAGGAAGTGCCGAACTGCGTGTGCGATGTCCTTGTCTGCGACGGCTTCAGCGGGAATATACTTCTGAAGAGCATAGAGGGAATGAGCAAATTCTTTATGACTATGCTGAAGGATGTCTTATATACAAACTTTGCAACGAAAGTCTCCGCCCTTACAATGAAGGATAAGCTCCGCGATATAAAGAAGCGTTTTGACGCGTCGGAGCACGGCGGCGCACCGATACTCGGCATATCCCGCCCGGTAATAAAGGCGCACGGCTCGTCGGATGCAAAGGCGATAAAGAGCGCCGTGAGACAGGCGATTTCATTCGTAAATACGGGCATAAACAACGATATAACGCTCTTTGCCGCGGCATATGACGAAAAGAAGCTTATCGCCGACGCAGAGAGGGCATACAGCCAGAGCTGATAAATTACCGGCATGACCGGAATTTCATGGAAAGGAGAGGGAGCATGGCAATAGGAAAGGATGTACTGCTGCTTGAGGAGCCGCTCGGATACAAATTTTCCGATATATCTTATCTTGAAAACGCGATGACCCACTCGTCCTTTTCAAACGAAAAGCGGTCGAAGGGGATATATCTCCCGTCGAATGAGCGGCTTGAGTTTCTCGGCGACGCGGTACTGCAGCTCGTGATATCCGAGCATATATATACAGGAAACCGCGCGTACAGCGAGGGGACGCTTACAAAAATGCGACAGTATATAGTCTGCGAGAAAACCCTTGCAAAGACCGCGTCGAAAATAGGTCTCGGCGACTATCTGAACCTCGGGAAAAGCGAGGAGAACAACGATTGCCGGCATAAGCCGAAAATACTTGCAAACGCGCTTGAGGCGGTTTTTGCCGCCGTATATCTCGACTCATCCGCACACGGAAGAGCAGGGGCACACCGCGATGTGATACTCCGCCTCCTCTCCGACGAAATAACCAATTCATACGCCATGCAGCACGGCGATTTCAAAACAATGCTTCAGCAGATAACCGAAAAAGA
>CALDMI010000349.1 GCA_937914815.1 uncultured Clostridia bacterium | reverse complement strand
CCTGAGTATAGAGCCCGCCGGGAGAGTCCCCTACTATCACGGAGGCGCCGAGCTCACGCAGAATATCACAGACGGCAGAGACCACCGCCGGGTGCGTCGTTGCCGCCTTATCCGGCTTTTCCCCGCTCACAAGGTTAACCTTCAAGGCAACGGTCATCCCGGGCTTTACAAACCCGAAGCCGCCGACAGCCTCCGCCGCGGTGAGAATTGCAGCGCGCACAGCCGGAAAATCGTAGCTCCGGCACTCTGTTATCGAGACATCATACTTTTCCATAGAATTTCTCCGGTAACCGCGCAACCGAAGAGGCGACGCGGCATATCATGTTTATAGGCTTTATACTGTCTGCCGCGCGATGTCACGCTCGGTTTATAGCGCGCGGCGGTTATATTGTATCATACTTTTTGAAAAAACGCCATAGCATTTGTAAAAATCAGCGGCGGTAACGGAGGTACATATGGAGGGATACGCATATTACAACGGAGTATTTGCCCAGGCGGATGAGATAAGAGTCCCGCTGACGGACAGGGCGCTCTTTTTCGGGGACGGGGTGTATGACGCGGCGGTCGGCTATCGCGGGAGAATATACAGATACGATGACCACATGGCGCGGCTTCTCGGCAATGCGCGGCGGGTCGGGCTCCCGCTCCCGGTTACGGAATGTGAGTTCCGGGAGATAATACGAAAGGTATGCGCGGAATGTGACACGCCGTTCTTTCTCTACATTCAGCTCTCACGCTACTCCGACGAGAGGGTGCATGCCTACCCGGACACGGAGCGGGCAAATCTGCTCGTAACAGCAAGAAAATTTGCTTTTCCCGATAAAAATTCAAAGCAGAAGCTGATAACCGTTAATGATGAGCGGCACACGATGTGCGATATCAAGACGCTGTGTCTGCTTCCCGCGGTGCTCGCGGCGAAGGATGCGGAGAGGCACGGCGCGACGGAGGCGGTATTTCACCGCGGGGTGCGCGTCACGGAATGTGCGCACTCGAACATCGCTATTATCCAGCGCGGCGAGGTGGTGACGCACCCGCTCTCACCTTTTATTCTCCCCGGCGTGACGCGGGCGCGAATGATTGCCTCCTGTGCCCGTCTCGGCATACCTGTCCGGGAGCGGGCATTCACCCTCCCGGAGCTGTTCTCTGCGGACGAGGTGATAATAACCTCGACGACAAAGGTCGCCCTCGCGGCAGAGAGCGTCGACGGCGTCTCTGTCGGGGGACGGGAGCCGGAGATACTCTCATCTCTTATCGGTGACATGCGCGCGGAGGTGTCTGCGGAGATAGGCTATCCTCTCTGACCTGCGAATTATCGCGGCGCCCCACTGCCCGACTGTGTCAGCGGGCGGTGCGGGCGACTTCAGCACAAAAAGGAATAATCTGTAAAAAATCAAAATCTTCTTGTTCAATTAGCATATGCTAACGCGTTTTTGCAGCGGTTTTTTGTTAAAAAAATAACATTTTTCTCGGAAAAGGTATTGAAAACAGATCGGTTCTGTGGTAACATATAGGGGATGTGTTCGTGCGGATGCGGGCGCACCCCTTTATTTTGCGCCGGGTTATATCAGCTCTGATATTACCCCTATGCAGTCCCCCGCCCGCATAACATAAATTAAGGAGGATTTCATCAAGATGCTGAAAAAACATTCAGGCATACCATTCAACGGAACCCCGGAGCAGAAAGCAAAGCTCGACGCCGTTATTGCCGAGAACAGGCATGACAAGAGCCGCCTCATGGCAGTCATGCAGGAGGCACAGGCGATCTACGGTTACCTCCCGCTTGAGGTACAGAACGCGATAGCCGAGGGAATGGACATTCCGCTCGAAAAGGTATACGGCGTTTCAACCTTCTATGCACAGTTTTCCCTCTCGCCGAAGGGCGGGTATCATATCTCCGTCTGCCTCGGCACGGCGTGCTATGTCAAGGGCTCCGGTCAGATATATGACAAGCTCCAGGAGGTGCTCGGCATCGGAGGAGATGAATGTACTCCCGACAGAAGATTTTCCCTCTCCGCCTGCCGCTGTATCGGCGCGTGCGGTCTCGCACCCGTTCTGACGGTCAATGAAGAGGTCTACGGCAGACTCACAGCCGATGATGTCGCCGGAATAATCGAAAAGTACAAGGACTGATAGGAGGAAAGCATGAAAACCGTAAACGAACTCAACGCGGCGCGCGCCGCCGCACTTAAAAAGGTTGTCCTCCGCAAGGGTGCGGAGGCGCTCGCCGGTAACATATCCTCCGATTATAAGTACACCGTACTTGTCTGCGGCGGAACCGGCTGTACCTCCTCGCGCAGCCACGACATAGTCGAAAAACTGAAGAGTGAGGTCGCGGCATGCGGAATAGAAAAGGATGTGCAGATAATAATGACCGGTTGCTTCGGTCTCTGCGCGCTCGGTCCCATTATGATAGTCTACCCGGAGGGGTGCTTCTACTCCACCGTCAAGGTTGAGGAGATACCGCAGATAGTGCGCGAGCATCTTGTCGCCGGAAATCCCGTAAAGGAGCTGCTGTACAGCGAAACGGTAGCCGCAGACGGCAGCATAAAGTCGCTGAATGAGACCGACTTCTACAAAAAGCAGATCCGCGTGGCACTCCGTAACTGCGGAGTCATAAACCCCGAGGATATTGACGAATACATAGCCGTCGACGGATATCAGGCTCTCGCAAAGGTGCTGACAGAGTACAAGCCCGAGGATGTAATAAAGGTAATCACCGACTCCGGACTCCGCGGCAGGGGCGGCGGAGGATTCCCCACCGGGCGCAAATGGGCGCTCTGCGCTCCCAACAAGGCGCCGCAGAAGTATGTCGTCTGCAACGCGGACGAGGGCGACCCCGGCGCGTTCATGGACCGC
>CALDMI010000348.1 GCA_937914815.1 uncultured Clostridia bacterium | reverse complement strand
CCCACCATACGGTCAAGTATGCGGCGCGCCTGCTGTGAATTGACAAGGTCAATATCTATTTTACGCGGGGATTTTATCGCCGATTTTACGGCATTTTTGGTTATTTCATTGAAGGTCACGCGGCAGGCGCGGTCGCCCGGGATACCGAGCTCGGTCGCTATATGCCACGAGATAGCCTCACCCTCACGGTCAGGGTCGGTCGCGAGGAATATTTTGGAGGCGGATTTTGCCTCTTTTTTCAGTTCCTTTATAACGTCGCCCTTACCGCGGATATTTATATAATGCGGCTTGAAGCCGTTATCGACATCTATTCCGAGGGTGCTCTTCGGCAGGTCGCGTATATGACCTTTTGACGCCACGACGCGATAATTCGAGCCGAGGTAACCCTTTATCGTATTTGCCTTTGCCGGGGATTCCACTATAACGAGATTAGCCATTCTGTGTCCTTTATAAATTCTGAATTTCCCATGTCATGTCAGTGGGATATGCGGGCAATTCTCCCGCCCGGCACCTCCTCACAGAGACCGGATAATTCAAGTTTCAATACGAATTTCATGATTTCGGCGATAGAGTATCCGCCGCCCGCGAGCTCATCGACGACGCAGTCGCCGCACTCGGGTATACGGTCGTAAACATAGAGGGGACCCTCGCCGAGGGACTCTGCCCTCTTCCGCTCTGCGGTAAAATCGCGCTCTGCCGGCGGATTTTTTACACGCTCTGCGCTACTGTCACCCGCAAATCCCGCGGGAGCCGCAACCGCCGCCGGTATATTGTTTCCGGTGCGCGGCGCGCGTTTCTTTGTATTTCTTTTTCTTTCCGTGCTCTCCGCACTCTGCCTTTTTGTGCTCTGCCCTGCCGGAAGGTCGGCTTTTTCGGTTCCCGTACAGACCGAGAGCCCCTCGCACCACTCCCGCATTTTCTCTGCCGTGTCGTCCTCCGCGCGGGTCGGTGTCATGCCGAAATCGCGAAAAATGTCGGCGGCGGAGGTCAGAAGCGCAGCGCCGTCTCTTATCAGAGAATTTGCCGCGGCGGAGGTCTCGCTGTTTACATTGCCGGGGAGAGCGTATACCTTTCTGCCGAGCTTCTTTGCCGCAGAGGCGGTTATCAGCGCGCCGCTCCGGCTCCTGCCCTCTATCACCGCGGTCGCCGCGGAAAGAGCGGCAATTATCCTGTTTCGCTGTGGGAAGGTATATCTTGTAGGCTCGGTGCCCGGGGCAAACTCTGTCATTATGCACCCGGTCTTTACCGTAGCGCGGGCAAGCGTCAGGTGCTCAGGCGGGTAGCAGACATCGATACCCGAGCCGAGGACCGCAACCGCGCGCCCGCCGGACGAGAGAGCGCCCGCCATCGCGACGCCGTCTATCCCCCTCGCCATGCCGGAAACCACGGTAACACCCGCCTGCGCGAGGTCGCGCGCGAGAGAAAATGCCGCGCCGCACCCGTACTCTGTCGTATGGCGGGTGCCGACGACGGAAACGAATCTGCCGGACGAAAAATCAGGCAGAACCCCGCGGTACCAGATTACCGCAGGCGGCGACTGAAGGTCCCGGAGAGGCGCCGGATAATCCGACGCGCCGATATGCGTAAGTCCGACGGCGTGACGCCGGCAGAAATCGTATATCCCGCCCGCACGGGTAAGGTCACGCTCCCAGAAGGCATTATCGGCAACGCTCGCCCTGCCTATACAGCGGCGCAATTCCCCGTCATCGGCGGAAAAGACCGCGCCGGCAGTTCTGAATTCGGACAGAAGGCGCGAATACGCGCCGCCACCGCCCGGAAAGGCAAGAGACAGCCATATCCATAAAATACATTCGTCCATGCCGCACCTCCGGGTAAAGATAGGGGTCAGTGTTTTGACATCTCCCAGATGAATATCGCCGCCGCAACCGACGCGTTCAGTGATTCGGTGTTCTGTGAAATGGGGATATAAACGCTGGCGTCGCAGGCGGCGGACAGCTCCGGCGGGATGCCGTGTCCCTCATTTCCGATAATGAATATATCTCCCGCGCCGACGGAGACACACGGGAGCGGAAGCGCCCCGTCTCTGAGCTCTGCGGCGAAGACCCGGCGCCCGTTTGCGCGCGCGGCGCGGACGAACGAAAGCGAATCCGAAACCGCGGTAACCTTAACGCGGAAAGCGGCACCCATAGCCCCGCGGAGCGTACGCGGATTGTATATATCCGCGCAGTCACCGCCGAGAACTATATGCCGTATTCCGAACGCCGCGGCGGAGCGGATGACCGCCCCGAGATTCCCGGGATCACCGACCGACCAGAGAAATAATGTCCTCTCCTCCGGCGAGAGAAAAAAGTCTACCTTATATATTATATCTTTCTTTTTGAAAAAGTCAAGATATTTTATTACACATGTAACGCCCTGGGGCGATTTTTCGGTAGATATTTTCTCAAACGCCTCCTCGGTAAGGACGGTAAGCACGGTGTCCTTATAAATATCCGCGGAAAACAGATCGAGAATATCGTCAAGATAATCCTCCTCATGCTCCGCAGAAAGGAATACATGGGTCACCGGCAGGCGGGCGAGCGCCGCCTCACGGCACAGCTTGAACCCGTCTACGGCAAAAGCTCGCGCCGCCTCGCGCCCCTTTTTATCGGCGAGGGACGCCGCCATTTTCACGAGCTGATTTTGTCTTGACGATATGATATCGGGCGTTATTTTCATGTGATTTTTCTCCTGTGATTATTCCTCTGGGAGGTTGTCCGGAAATTGCATTTTTCGCGTTTTCCTGCTAAAATGTGCGGCAGAAATGCCAAGCAAAATGCTCCGGATATAAAAAGTTCCCGGTCGGGAACCGACCGGGAGAGGCTCTTAGAGTGCAGCCTTTGCACGCTCGCAAACAGTGGCGAAAGCGTCCTTATCCGAAACCGCGAGCTCTGCGAGCATCTTGCGGTTAAGGTCTATGCCGGCAACCTTGAGCCCGTGCATAAGAGTGGAATAATTCATTCCGCAGACCTTTGCCTGTGCATTTATTCTTGCTATCCAGAGACGACGGAAGTCTCTCTTCTTCATCTTTCTGCCGGCGAAGGCGTAATTGCCGCTCTTGAGAACAGCCTGCTTCGCCATCTTGAAATGCTTGGATTTTGCGCCCCAGTAGCCCTTCGCAGCCTTGAGGGTGCTCTTTCTTCTCTTGCGCGTCATCATCGCGCCCTTAACTCTTGCCATTTTATTTAATCCTCCAAAATTCTCTTCTTAAACCGTCTTATCACTTACCGATAAGGCTTCTGTAGGTAGGTGCAAAGGACTCGCTGAGTATCGCCCCTTTGCGCAGACCTCTCTTCCTCTTCTGAGTCTTGATACCGAGGTTATGACGGTGGTTGTTGTGAGACATCTTTACCTTACCGGAACCGGTCAGAGAAAATCTCTTGGCAGACGCTCTATGTGTTTTGATCTTTCCCATTTTGAGTACTCCTTTTTGTTTTGGATATGACATTTATCATAGAAATTCGCATTGAATCTATAATCTTGATTTGGGTATTGCGGTCAGTCAGCCGATGTTTTATCCGGCTGTGCCTCGGTCTTCCCCGCCTTCGGCGCGGTCTTATCCGGCTTTACGGGTGAGAGAATGACGGACATATATCTGCCGTCAAGCACCGGCTTCTTCTCGGAGACGCCGTATCCGGCGCAAGCCTCCTGAAATTTTGCAATAACATCGCGCCCGAGCTCCATATGCGACATCTCGCGCCCCTTGAAGCGGACGACAGCCTTGACCTTATTACCCTCGGAGAGAAATCTCTTTGCGTGGTTTACGCGGGTCTCAAAGTCGTGGGTATCTATACGGCAGGAGAGCTGAACCTCCTTGACCTTGACTATAACCTGCTTCTTCTTCGCTTCCTTGGCTCTCTTGTCACGCTCAAAGCAGAACTTGCCGTACTCTATCGCACGGCAGACCGGCGGCGCGGCGTTCGGCACTATCATCACGAGGTCAACGCTGTGATTATAGGCATACGCCCTCGCGTCCTGAGTCTTCATGACGCCGAGCTGTTCGTTATTGACGCCGATAAGGCGCACCTCTGCCGCCTTTATCTCGTCATTGATTGGAAGTTCGTTCTTGTTGTTAGCGCTAATTGTCAGGCACCTCCGTTTTGTTTTGACAATAAAAAATGCGTGCAGAAAACTCCGTACGCATAACATCACCCGCAAAGAAAGCGGGAATATTAACCGTACGCGCCCATGCGGCACGGTGAGAACGGAAATTCTGCTTGTTTTGGAGGGCTATACCCTCTTTCAGCCGTTATTATATCACGGCAATGGCGGTTTGTCAATAGCTTTCGCAAAGTTTTTGATTTTCTGTCGGTTTCCTCCCTTTCGTACAAAACGGCGGGAGAATTATTGTGTATTTTTCCCTCTTTACAAAACGACGGGATTAGTGTATAATTGACATCACGCAAGAAGAAACGGTGTGACCGGAGCGCCAATCTCATGACGCCGGACAAAAGACGGTCGCCGCGACTAAAGACGGTCGGGATTTATCCCCAAAACAAGTTGTCTTTGCCGGACTTATGCCCGACGGAGACAATTTTTTTTGCTTTTTCGGAGGAAAATATCAAAAAAATGTGGATTTTTCCCCGCGGGTGTGTTATAATGGTTTGGATTTATATCTATAAAATATAAATTTATAAATGTATGCAAGGAATATTTGTAAAAGACATGTCAGAATACAATGATAACACGGTTCTCCCGGAGAGCGTGACTCTCCCACTCATTCCCCTGCGCGGGACGGTGGCTTTCCCCGGGATACAGATGAACATAGAAATTGCCCGTCCCTCATCGCTCAAGGCATTTACGGTGGCGGCAACGAAGCACGACGCGAGGGTCATACTCGCGGCGCAGGAGGATGTGGCAGAGGAGGAGCCGAAGCCCGGCGACATTTACGGCATCGGCGTGCTCGCCGAGATAAAGCACGTCGTCAAGAACACGCAGGGCACGCTCTCCGTCGTTTTTGAGGGCATTGCACGCGCACGCATAACAAACATCGACGACTCCGAATATATGCGCGCGGACGCAGTTGTGATACACCCGCGCAAGGTGACGAACGTCCCCCCGAGGACAGAGGCACTCATGCTCGAGGTCTCGCGCCACCTGAAAACTCTTGTAAATATCCACCCGACATTTACGGAGGAGATGCGGCTCGCCGCCATTGCGATAACCGACCCCGGGTATTTTGCGGACTTTGCCGCGTCGTCCGCGGTCATAGACTACAAGAACAAACAGAAGATACTCGAATCCCTCACACCGGCGAGGCGGCTCGAGCACCTGCTCGTCTCGCTCGAGGAGGAGGAGACGCTCCTCAGCTGTGAAGCCGACATACAGAATCAGGTACGCGAGAAGATAGACAAAAATCAGAAGGACTACTTCCTGCGTGAACAGCTGAAAGCCATACAGGCGGAGCTCGGCGAGGACGAGGACGACGAGATAGCCGAATACAACGCGAAGATAGAAGCCGCGGACATGCCCGCGGATGTCAAGGAAAAGCTCTTCAAGGAGCTCGGAAAGCTCGCGAAAACGCCGTTCGGCGCGGCGGAGAGCACGGTGCTCCGCGCTTATCTTGACACCTGCCTCGAATACCCGTTCGGCAAGAGGACGGACGAGGCAGTCACAGTCGAGGGGGCGCGAAAGATCCTCGACGAGGACCACGACGGGCTCGAAAAGGTGAAGGAGCGCATACTTGAATTTGTCGCCGTAAAGCAGATAGGCGCGGAGACGAAGAACCAGATACTCTGCCTTATCGGTCCTCCCGGCGTCGGAAAGACATCGGTGGCAGCGTCTATTGCCCGCGCGCTCGGCAGAAAGTATGCGAGAATATCCCTCGGCGGTATGCATGACGAGGCGGAGATACGCGGACACAGAAAGACCTATGTCGGCGCGATGCCCGGACGGATAATCTCGGCGCTCATAAACGCGAAGGTCGAGAACCCGGTGATAGTGCTCGACGAGATAGACAAGATGGCAAGCAGCTTTCACGGAGACCCGACCTCGGCTCTCCTCGAGGTGCTCGACCCGGAGCAGAACCGTTTCTTCCGCGATAACTTCATGGAGGTGACGGTCGACCTCTCCGACTGTCTCTTTATAGCCACGGCGAACAGCTATGAAGGTATACCCACTCCACTGCTCGACCGTATGGAGGTAATAGAGCTCTCGACCTACACGGACACAGAAAAGCTCGCGATAGCGAAGCATCACCTTGTTCCGAAACAGCTGAAAAAAGCCGGAATAAAGAAGTCCGCATTTTCGATAACCGACAGCGGAATACTTGCTCTTATAAAGGGGTACACGCGCGAGGCGGGAGTCCGTAATCTCGAACGCGAGATTGCCTCACTCATAAGAAAGGGCGCGAAGAAAATAGCGGAGGGCGAGGCAAAGTCCGTCCGCGTGACCGAAAAGAACCTCGAGAGTTTCCTCGGCAAGGAGAAGGCGCTCCCCGAAAGGATAGACGACACTGACCAGACCGGAACCGTAAACGGGCTCGCCTACACGGCGACCGGAGGTGACCTCCTTAAAGTCGAGGTTGCGGTCATGGAGGGGAGCGGCAAAATAGAGCTCACCGGCTCGCTCGGCGATGTCATGAAGGAGTCGGCAAAGATAGCGCACTCCTATGTCCGCTCGGTAGCCGGAAAATACGGCATTTCCCCCGATTTTTACAAGACAAAGGACATACATATACATTTCCCGGAGGGGGCTGTACCGAAGGACGGACCGTCCGCCGGAGTGACAATGGTAACGGCTATGGTTTCCGCCCTCGGACTCATTCCGGTGCGACATGATATTGCGATGACTGGAGAGGTGACGCTCCGCGGTAATGTCCTGCCCATCGGCGGGGTAAAGGAAAAGACCCTCGCGGCTTATCGCGCCGGGGTCAGCACGGTGCTGATACCGAAGGACAACATGCGCGATCTCGACGACATTGACAGCGAGGCGCGCGCACATCTGAAGTTCATTCCATGCCGGACGGCGGAGGATGTACTCACCGCGGCGCTCGTACGCTGACGCATAAAAACACCGGAGAGGAAAAACAATGAAGATAAACGTCAATAATGTAAGCCTGAAGATATCTGTCGGCAACCGCGCACAGTTGCGCGCGGAGGCAAAGCCGCAGGTCGCGCTCTCCGGTCGGTCGAATGTCGGAAAAAGCTCGCTGATAAACACGCTCCTCGGGCGCAAGTCGCTCGCGCGCGTCTCCTCTTCTCCCGGAAAGACGATAACCCTGAACTATTACGACATTGACGGAAAGATGTATCTTGTCGACCTGCCGGGCTACGGCTATGCAAAGCGCTCATCCGATTCAAAGCGCGCGTGGTCGGCGCTCACCGAGGATTACTTTCTTCACAACCCGTCCTCCGACATGATAAAGCTCGTAATACAGCTTATCGACATACGGACGGGTCCCACAGAGGACGACATTCTCATGCTGAACTTTCTGATAGAAAACCGGATAGATTTTCTTCTTGTCGCAACAAAGTGCGACAAACTGTCAAAATCACAGCTCGAGGTCGCGCTCGACGGTATACGGCGAGACTATCTCACGGACACCGGAATTGAGATAATCCCCTTCTCCTCCGTCACAAAGGACGGACGGGCGGAGGTATGGCGCGCGGTCTGCGACGCTGTCGGCGCGGAAAGGTAAACCGACATGACGCAAAATATTCCGTATTACATTCTGACGGCAATTGCCGTCCTGATATCGCTCACCGTGCATGAGTACAGTCACGGACTCGCGGCTTATAAGCTCGGGGACACGACGGCGCGGGACATGGGGCGGCTCACGCTCAATCCGATAAAGCACATAGATCCGATAGGCGCGCTGTGCCTGCTCTTCTTTCATGTCGGCTGGGCAAAGCCGGTGCCGATAAATGCGCGGAACTTCAGGCACCCGAAGCGGGATTTCGCGATTACCGCGCTCGCGGGTCCTGTATCGAACCTCATAATGGCTTTTGTGTTCTCGGGGCTGTATCTGCTCCTCGCCGCGACGCTCAGCGGGGTTGAATTTACGAGCACCGTGCTCTACTACTTTGCACTTTACAGCTTACAGCTGCTTTATCTTTTCCACATAATAAACACCGGCCTCGGAATTTTCAATCTTATACCGGTGCCGCCGCTCGACGGCTCACGCATACTGAATGTCGTGCTCCCGCCTAAGTGGTATTTCGGGATAATGAAGTACGAGAGAGTTATATATTACTGTCTTCTCGGTTGGCTCCTTATAGGCTCGTGGCTCTCCTCCGTTCTTCTCTCCCTCCCCGCCGTGGCGGGAAATCCGGTCCTCACCGTGATAGCGCGTATTCTCTCGCTCTCCGACCTTATCGGATATGCGGTGAACCGGGTATCCGGACTCATGATGTCCTTCTGGCGCCTTATTCCCTATCTCAATATCTGACATAGCAAGGGAGACCACATGACCGAACTGACATACCGTCTCGATCAGTTTGAGGGTCCGCTCGACCTTCTTCTGACCCTGATAAGCAAAAACAAGGTCAGCATAACCGACATACCGATTGCCATAATCTGCGACCAGTACATGGAGTACATCAACGAGGCGCAGAAGATGGACATGGATGTCGCGAGTGAGTTCATCGTTATGGCGAGCGAGCTCATGCTGATAAAAAGCCGGATGATCCTCCCGCATGAGGAGGGGACGGAGAACGACCCGCGCCGCGAGATAGCCGACGCGCTCCTTCTCTATCAGCAGGCGAAGCTCGCGGCAAAGGAACTGCGCCCCCTTTACGAAAAATACTCCGACAGATACACGAAGGGCACGGACGATGTGCCGCCCGAGAAAGGGCTGCCCATGAATCTGTCGACCGACATGCTCATGCGCGCGCTGGGTGCCGTGGTGCGGCGGCTCAAGGTCGCGCAGTCCGAGAGGAACGCGACCGAGCTCGTCAATCCTCTTATAAAGCACAAGGTTGTCTCCGTCGAGGAGAAGATAATCGAGATATGCGCCCTGCTCGAGGACAGACCGCAGGCGTCGCTGTTCTTCCTTCTGAAAGACGCGCCCGACCGGGCGGAGCTCGTCGCCCGCTTTATGGGAGTTCTTGAGCTTATAAAAACCGGGCGGGTGCTCATAACCACCGCGACGGTTATTGACGACCAGGTGGAGTATTACGAGAACGGGCTCGAAATGATGCTCCGGCTGAACCCCTATTACATACCCGCGGAGGGCGAGGCAAGCGAATTTGACGCCTCCGGCGACGAGGACAACGAAAAGGACGGAGAGGAGAAGGCAGATGGCAAGAAAGAAGAAAACTGACGCCGAAAATGCAGGCGAAGAGATAACCGAAGTCGAAAAGACGGCAGAGGGCGAAGAAAAGGCGAAGCCCGGAAAGGGCGCGAAAAAAAGCGGAAAGGCGAAATCCGGCAAGGCGGACAAAAAGGAAGCCGAAGTCCCGGAAAAGCCGCACGAAGAAGAAGCCCCGGTCATATCCGACGGCGAGGAGGGCGAGGAAAAGCGCGAGATAGTCTTTGAGGAGGCGCTCGAGGCTGTGCTCTTCGCCGCGGGACATCCTATATCCTATGCGACGCTTGCGCGCGTTATGGAGATGACGCCGGGACTTGTCAAGGACAAGGTGTTCGAGTACGCGCTGAAATACAACGACCCGGGAATCCCCCGCGGGGTCATGCTCCTGACATTCGCCGACTCCTGCCAGCTCTGCACAAAGGAATATTATCTGCATGAGATACGCGAGGTACTGGGGCTGAAGAAAAACGGTACCCTGTCGACCTCCTCTATGGAGGTGCTCGCGATAGTTGCGTACAATCAGCCGGTAACGCGCGTGTTCGTCGACACACTGCGCCGCGCGGATTCGTCATATGCGATGAACAACCTTATCGACCGCGGGCTCATAGAGTGTAAAGGACGGCTCGATGTTCCCGGGCGCCCAATGCTCTTCGGCACGACGAACGACTTTCTGCGTGCTTTCGGTCTGAAGAGCCTCGACGAGCTCCCCTCCACTACCGAGGAGATGAACTCGGCGTTCTCGAAAGCCAAGAGTGACGCCGAAGCCGAGGGTGGCGAAGGCGACGAGGAACTGAACGAGATAACCGGCGGGGACGGACAGCTCGCGATAGATTTTGAGAAATCCAAAGAGGCGGGCGGAGAGTCTGCCGACGGCGAAGCTACTGACGGTGAAGTCGCAGACGGAGCCCCGGAGGACGAGAGTCCGGAGGAGAACGCGGACGACGCCGGAATGTTCCTGTATGAACACGACGACGCAGAGACTCCGGAAGACGAAAACGACGCCGCAACGGAAGATAGCGGCACGGCAAGCAGTGATGCCGACGGCGAGGACACCGACGGAGGATCTGACGATAGCGCCGACACAACTGACGGTGAAAATACATAACCGCGTAATATAACCAGAAAAGCACCGGAAAAAACGCGGGAAGCGAATAAAAGCGCGCGTGTATGCAAATCATATCGAAAAAAGAGACTTGTATATGGCTGTGGCGCTCCTTATTCTCCTCTCGCTCTCCGCGCTCGCGGTACTGCTTCTTGAGCCGGTGACGGTGCGGTTTGACACCCGGGGATACCCGCGGGTCACGCTGTCGCTCGTGTTCTTCGCGTTCTCGCTCGTACTTTCGCCCGCACCGGAAAGCCGACGGGGCGAAACAAAGGCGAAACGGGCAGCAAAGAAAGCAGCGAAACGAGCGAAAAAGCAAAAAAAGAAAAGACTCCCGAAGCTGCCGATAGCGGCTATGCTCCGCTCGCTCGGACGGATACTCCGGCGCGGGGAGCTCACCGTCGCGGAGCTGCCCGCCCCGCGGGAAAACGACGCCGCGGCGGCGCTGCGGCATGGGCGGGTCATGGCAGCTCTCCCGTTCTCTGCCCTCCTTTTCGGCAATGTGAGCGCGGAGAACGGAGCCGTGGGTGGCGATATCACAGACATAGCCTTTACGACATCTCTTATATTTATCGTTATTGAAGGAATACGGTTATTGCCGCATTTTTTCATGCGGGGAGGATGATGGCTATGGATATTACGGATGCGGACAGATACGGCGACACGGTGCGTGCGGCGCTCGACGGTGTGCGCTCGCTCGCCGGGGCGGACACCTCGGTCGGGAGGACGGTAATCACCCCGTCCGGGGTCACGGTAATCCCGGTGTCGAAGGTTTCATTCGGCACGGCGAGCGGCGGCTTTGACCTCGGGGACAGGAAAAACACTCCGCGGGATCTCGGCGGCGGGGGCACCGGAGTCACGGTAACGCCCCTTGCCTTTCTCACAATTGACATGAACGGAAATATCAACCTGATAAATATAAATGAGCCGAGAGCAGGCGCTGTCGAGAGCGTCACACAGCTTATCGAAAAATCGCCGGAAATAATCGGAAAAATAAAGTCGCTCTTCTGAAAAAGTACCCGGCGCCCGACCGCGCCCGGAATAAAAGCGCTCCCCTGACGCAAAATAGAGTAAAAGGGGGAGTTATTGATGTTTTACGATAACAGGTGGAAGATAGCGGCTTTTATACTATTTCTTATAACGCTGATATCCGCGCTCACCGCGACGGCGGTATATGCAAGCGGCTCTGCGGCGCACACGCGCGCGGGCGGGATCGGCGGATTTACGGCGGGGGCGCTCCCCTGCTCTGCCGATGATAATGCATTTTGCGGTGCAAATGACAATGCGACGGTTTTGACATCCGGTACGGAGGCGGCGACATGCTCCGATAAATCGGACGGTACGGCGCTTTCTGTCGGTGGTACTGCGGTTCCGGCGGTCAGCGCAAAGGCGGCCGTCCTGTATATTCCCGAGACCGGGGACTTTATATATGAAAAGCGGGCGGACGATGTCCTGCCCATGGCGAGCACGACGAAGATAATGACCGCGCTCGTCGCGGCGGAGAGACTGTCTCCCGACGAAAAAATCAAAATAGACGGGCGCGCCGTCGGTATCGAGGGCTCATCCCTCTATCTTACGGCGAGCGACAGCTACACGGCGCGGGAACTGATAGAGGGCATGCTCCTCGCAAGTGCAAATGACGCGGCTGCAGCGCTCGCAATAGCTGTCGGAGGTGACATTCCCGCATTTGCGGAGATGATGAACGAGCGAGCACGGGAGATAGGTCTCTCGGCGACGCATTTTGAAAATCCGCACGGGCTCGACGGCGAGAGCCACAGGACGACGGCGCGGGAGCTCGCGCTCATTGCCGCGGAGGCTATGGAAAACGACCTGCTCCGCGAAATATTCAGAGAAAAGAGCGCGGTAATCGGCGAGGGAGAAGGTCGCCGGACGCTCACAAACCACAACAAGATGCTCCGCATGTATGACGGGTGTACAGGCGTCAAGACCGGGTTCACGAAAAAGAGCGGGAGATGTCTTGTTACGGCGGCGGAGCGCGAAGAGCTCACACTCATAGGCGTCACGCTCTCTGCCCCGGACGACTGGGACGATCACACAAAAATGCTCGACTACGGCTTCTCGCTCTATGAAAAGCGGACGCTCGCCGCGGCGGGCGATATATCCTATACTCTCCCCGTGATACGGGGCGGCGAGGTGGTAAATATCACCGTCCGGAACACGGAGGACCTGTCCGTCGTATGCAAAAAGGGCGAGGCGGAGCCGGAAAAGCACATAAGGCTCACCCGCTATACCGCGGCGCCGGTGCGATGCGGGGATGTCCTCGGCGAGGCGATATTCACACGCGGGGACAGGGTTATAGGCTCTGTAAAGCTCCGTGCCGCGGAGGATGTGGCAGCTGAGGAGCGAAAGCATTGGTTCAGAAGATAAAAATAATATGCCGTGAGGCAGCATGAGGAAATTTAAGGCTATGGAAAAAATAAGACTTCAGAAATTCATATCCGACTCCGGGATAATGTCAAGAAGAGCGGCGGAGGCGGAAATAGAGAGCGGCAATGTGACCGTCAACGGTCATGTCGCCACCCTCGGCACAAAGGTTGACCCGGCGGCGGACATTGTAACCCTCCGCGGGCGGCGGATAGCCTACGCGAGGCGGGAGCACACCTACATAATGATGAACAAGCCGCGCGGCTATCTCTCATCAACCACCGACGACAGGGGGCGCAAGTGCGTCACCGACCTGCTCACCGGGGTTACGGCGCGGGTCTACCCCGTCGGCAGGCTCGACCTCATATCCGAGGGTATGAGGTCGAGCCTGCCACCGACGACGGTG
>CALDMI010000347.1 GCA_937914815.1 uncultured Clostridia bacterium | reverse complement strand
GGACCTGCGTGCTCAGGTCATCGGTGCCGCCTCCTTCAAGGGTAAGAGCTACACCGCCGGAGCATTTACAAACGGTAAACTCCCGGGCGCAAATCAGACTACAGCGATAAGCTACATTCTTCCCGCGGGCTATGATATTGCCTACGAAATCCCGTACTTCTCATTCGACGAGTACGGTTCCGCCGGGATATTCGAGCGTATCGTCGAGATATGGAACAACGACTTCAAGTCGGTCCACAGAAGAAAGATAGTAAAGTGGGTAGACGATAACGGTATACCGCGCCTTGACCGCACAGAGGCACTGACGATAAAGTCTCCTAACGATACCGTAAATACCGACTACGCCACATGGTTTAAGAACGCGGACGGCACCGGGTCGATTTCACAGTCCGCCCTCGCGAAGCTCTCTGCGGAAGAGCAGAAGAAATACCCTTATACCTACGTCGGCAATACAAAGGTTCAGGATATAACCGACTGCAAGAAGCCGGACGGCACATTCATAGACCTAAACCTCTACATGGACATAATCTATCCGACCGATGATACAATTTCCGTCCCGGTCATGGCATGTATGTCCTCTTCTTACACCCGCGCGAGCTCGTGGACATCGCCGACCCGCCCGTTCCTCACCGGATTTCTCTTCTCAGGCTATGCGGGAGTTGTATCAGATTACGCCCTCGTTCCCATGTGCCGCGATGACCATTACGGCTACTTCTGCGGAAACAGCCAGATGAACTCTGTCTCCGGCGACAACCTGACGTACTCGCTCTTCATGCACTGCGGCGTCGAGTCTGACACCGCCATGCTTCGCACTGTCCGTAAGATAGGAACAGACGGACTGAACGGTCTTAAGCTCAACCTTAAAGTGGACAAGATAGGCGGCTACGGAAACTCAAAGGGCGGACTTATAACCCGCCTCGCGAACAAGCATCCGGAACTCATGGAGAATGTAACCCCGCTCACCGGGCACCTCGGAGAGACAAGATACGAGGCGCTGAATGACCCGACCTACGGTTATACAGACCCCTATATCACATCCGACGGGGAAACGACGACCTCTCTTATCCGCCTCCCGAAGGAACAGCCCTGCCTGACCTATGATAATGGCGACCCCATTCCTTCGGGTCTTGACCTCGTATACGCAAACT